>CAZUYG010000255.1:0-5590 GCA_964624265.1 uncultured Candidatus Odyssella sp. | reverse complement strand
GGCGGACGCCAGCGCCTGTCCGAGAACCTGCGTCAGGCGCTCCAGCGCTTCGGGATGCTCATTCGAAATGTAGATGCCGCGCGCGCCCATCTTGAGGATCTCGGGCAATTCGGGCGCGTGCATCATGCCTTCGACGGTGAGATCGGCGAACAGCACGCTGCCGCCGAGCGCCTGGATGATCGGCTTCAGCCCGCCGATCGTGTTGGTGGCGCCCGTCGAGCGGATCGGCACCGCGACGCTCTGGGCCGGACTCGGCACCACGAGGTGGAACGGCTTCGCGCCGAGCCGCAGCAGCGCGAGTTCGGCCAGATGCACGTTGATCGGCCGCGACTGCGTCTCCGAAAAGATCGCGACCGGGTCGCCGGGTTTCACGTCGCAATGCGTGAAAACCTTGGCGAAGGCGTCGATCCACTTGCCTTCGATGCGTTCCTGCAGCATGGCCTCGCTCCCTTCGATTGACGGGTTTCTAGCACGGCTTGATTTATATGAAAAGTCATATTATGATTTTTCATACAATGAGCGAGAGGCCGATGGCCAGTCCCGCCCGCGCGCGCCCCGTTGCCGATGCGCCGCCCGATTTCGTCGAGGATTATCTCCTCTATCTGCTCGCGCGCGCCAGCATGGGAGCGAGCGCGCAATTCCACGCGATCGTCAAGCGAAAGGGCCTCTCGGTCCTCGAGTGGCGCGTGCTGGGCCAGCTCGCGAGCGGCGCGGCCTCGGTGGGCCTGCTCGCCGAGCGCGCTCTCTCGCAGCAGCCGACGTTGACGAAAGTGCTCGACCGCATGGCGGCGGATGGCCTCGTCGTCCGCCTCGGCGACACGGCCGATCGGCGGCGGGTATTGCTGCGCCTCACCGACAAGGGCCGGCGGCTCGCGGACGAGCTGGTGCCGCTGGCGCGCGAGCACGAGGCGCGCGTGCTCGCAGGCTATCCGCCGCGCGAAGCGGCGGCGCTGAAGCGGGCGCTCAAGACCCTCATCGCGCGCACCGGGGGCTGAGGAAAAAAACCGTTCGCCAGCGCCGACGTGCGCCGCTATCGTTCGTTCCTCCCCGACGGACATCCTGGGCACGGAGCGGAAGCGAGCCATGGCCGATTTGATCGATTTGCGCGAGGACAAATCCTACGACAAGGCCCTTTCGCTGGCCGAGAAGCATCTCGAAACCGCGATGAAGTCGAGCGGCGACCTCGCGGATTACCTACCCGTCGCGATGATCGAGGCGGCGGTGAACCAATCCGCCGAGATCGCCGATCCCGAGGAACTCGCGGAATTCCTGCGCGAGCTCGCCGACGATATCATCGGCGACAACGACGACGGCGGCGAAGACTCGGACGACAAGGAACGCGACGACCGCTGAGTTCCCGAAGCGCGCGGCCGCCCGGCAACGCAAGCCGGGCATTGCCGGGCGCGACCGGGCGAAAGGCCGAAGCTTGCGTGTCTGGCCCAATATCGCGTTCGGAACCGAGCGCTATCCGGAAAAGATCGCGCGCCGCCTGCGCGCGGTGAACATCACCGTGCTGATCGCCGCGCCGGTCGCCGCGGCGTTCGCGCTTTTCCAGGCACTCGACGACCTGAAGACGCTCTGGATTCTCGTCGCCATCAACGGCGCGGACGCGCTGGTCTGGGCCGCGGTGCCGTTTCTGCACCGCTTTGGTCCGCTCGCCGGCCCGCTTGCACTGGCGGGCAGCGTCTATGTGTCGAGCTTCGCGCTCGCGGCCGCGCTGGGCACGGGTTCCGGCATTCACCTCTACTACATCGCGGCGGCGGCGCTCTCCGTCCTCTTTTTCGGGGTCGAGCGCGCGAAGCTGTCGGCCGTGGTCGTGGCCGTGGGCGGCGCGATGTTCATCGCCGCGCAGCTATTTCTTCCGTTCAACGCGATGCTGGTGCCATCGGCCACGCTGATCGCCAATTTCGTCGTCTCCGCGGCGGTCACGATCGCGATCCTGTTCGCCGTGGTCTTCTACGCGGTGCGGGCGATCGCGCGCGCGGAGGCGGCAGCCGAGCGCGAATTCGCGCGTTCCGAATCTCTGCTCACGAACATCCTGCCGCCGGCGATCGCCGCGCGGCTGAAGCTGGCCGAGGAGCCGGTGATTGCCGACAGCCACGACGAAGCCTCGATCCTGTTCGCCGATATGGCCGGCTTCACGGCGCGTGCGGCCGATACGCTGCCGGTGAAGCTCGTCCTTTTCCTCAACGACCTCTTCACCGCGTTCGACCAGCTCGTCGAGCGTTACGGTCTGGAGAAGATCAAGACGAGCGGCGACGCCTACATGGTGGTGAGCGGCGTGCCCGAGCCGCGCTCCGATCACGCCGTGGCGCTGGCGCGCCTGGCGCTCGACATGCGCACGGCGGTAACGGCGATCGCGGCGAGCTCCGGCCGCGCCCTTTCGATCCGCGTCGGAATTAGCTCAGGCCCCGTCGTCGCCGGCGTCGTGGGCACGAAGAAATTCTTCTACGACGTCTGGGGCGACACGGTGAATGTCGCCAGCCGCATGGAATCGACCGGCGAGCCGGGCCGAATTCAGGTGTCCGAAACCGCCCACGCCTTGCTGCACGAGACATTCGAGCTCGAGGCGCGCGGCGAAATCGAGGTCAAGGGCAAGGGGCGGATGAAGACATGGTTCCTCACCGGGCCGAAGCCGTCTCCTTCGCCGGCTCGAACGGACCCTTGATCCGGGCGGCGCCGCCGTCCGCGGGGCCCAGGGGCGGAGTCGGCGCGTAATGCGCCGGTATCGCCCCGCCGGCCGCCTTGCGCGCGCGGGCCTGCTCGGGCGTCTCGACGACCTCCGCCGCGGCGAGCGCCGCCTTGCGGTCGATCGGCACCGGATTCGCCGCGTCGGGCGGCGGCATCATGTTCGCGTGGTAGTACGCCACCTTGTGCTTCGACGGATCGAGCTTTCGGCCGGGCTCGATGTCGCGCTGGTTCGTGCCCTTCGGCGGCGTCACCGCCACGCCGCCCACGATCTCGTGGTCGAACCACCATTTTTTCGCGGGATTGCGCCGGCCGTTGCCGATCTTGTCATCGAGCCAGGTCGCGATGGGAACGAGCAGTGGCTTCAGCCACATCGCGTTGACGCCGCACCAGCTCGCGATGCGCGTGAGCAGGGGCCCGTCGGCGTCGACGACCTTGTTGAGCGGGCAGGTCTTCATGCAGCGGCCGCAGGCCGAGCCTTTGGAATTCGTCAGCCGATAGCGCGTGCAGCGTTCGACGTCGGGCTTCCAGATCTCGTAGCCGTTGAACATCACCTTGCCGCCCCACGGAATCGCGTCGCAGGGGCACTCGCGCGCGCATTTCAGGCAATTGCTGCAGAACTTCTGAAGCCCGAAATCGATCGGCTTGTCGGGCACGAGCGGCATGTCGGTCGTCAGCACGACGGATTTGAAGCGCGGGCCGACGAAGGGGTTGAGCACCAGTTCGCCGATCCGCGAAAGCTCGCCGAGCCCCGCCCACAGCACGAGCGGAATGTGCAGCACGTCGCTGTCGGCGTTCGTCTGCGCGCGCGCGGGAAAGCCGAGCGAACGCATCGTTTCGCCCATGATGCCGGCGATCTCGGCGCCGCGCAGATAGGCGCGCATGCTCTGCGCGCCCGAAATCCAGTCGTCGCCGCTGGCGCCCTCCATCGTGTCGTATTCCTGATCGATCAGCATCACGACGGCATAGCGATGGTAAGGCTCGAGCGGCGCGCCGTCCGTCTTGTGCGAATACCAGGCGTAGCGCGGTATTTCGCAGATACCTGTCAGATCCGAGCCCAGAAAATAGGAGAGCGACTTGATCGCGCGGGTATTGGCCTCGGCATCGGCGTAGTGCGTGACGTCCGCCGCCGCCACCGGCCCGTCCTGGTGCCGGACGAGGCCGCGGATCATCCCGAGTTGCGCCCAGGAAACCGGATGCTTGAACGAGAACCGGCTGCGCTCGACTTTCGATTTGTCGCCGAGATCGCCCTGCAAAGCGCGCTCGAAAAACGCCGCGCGCTTCGGCACGCGCGGAACTTCGTCGTCGAGGATCAGCGTGGTCGGCCGTTCGATGCGCTTCACCGTCTCCATGGGGAACCGGCTGAGATGCGATGCGCGCTTGGCGCGCCGCCGCCGCTCGCGGCCCGAAGTGGCACCGTTCATGCCGAGCCAATAGCGGAAGCCGTCCGCCTTCGGCCCGCCCTCGGCTAGCGGCAGGTCGGTCGCCAGCGCATAGTCAGTCGAAACGACGGCCAGGGCGAAGCGCTCGCCGACATAGGGATTGGCCAGACCGTCCCCCCGCCGCCACGCGAGTCCCGCGAGCACGGCGAGGCGCGCGTGATCGAGCTTGCGGCCGCCCGGAACGTCGGCGCGCGCGGCGAAGCCCATGGCGCGGATGTGGCGCGCGACGCACACGGCGATTTCGGTCGCGCGCATTTCCGCGGCTTCGCGCTCGGCGGGCGCGATCCAGTCGCGCGCGATGTTGCCGTGCTCCGGAACGCGGCCGTACTCGACGAGAATGACGACGGCATAGGCGTGCGCGTCCGGTGCCGAACCGAGCCGCCACGCCTTGTCGGGGATGCGGCAGACACCGACCTGGCTCGCATTCATGAAATAGCCGCAGCCTTTGACGTCGGCGGCGCGGCGGTCGAGATCGTCCGGCACCGGTGCCGCCTGCTTCGCCTTCTCGGCTTCGGCCAGCGCCGCATAGAGGTCGCGGTCATGGCGCAGCGCCGCGGCGAGCGGGCCGGGCGGCAAAGGCGCCTCGTCCGCCGCCGCCGGCGGCAGAGTTTCCTCGCGGGTGATCAGGGCCGCATCGCGCGGAAGCGTTTCGAGCGGAAACGGGCCCCAGTGATATGGCCGGTCTTTGGATTGCGCGTGAAGGAACATCGTCCACCCCGTCGGCGGCGGCGCGCCGCAGGGGCGATGATATCAAATGAGACGATATCGGGAAGGGCGCGATCAGCCCGCGGCCGCGCGGGCGTCAGCGCTTCGTGTGCTTCTTCTTCTCGCGCAGATCGAACGCGCCCGGCAGTTTGCGCGGATCGGTGCCGGCCGGAAACATCTGCGCCTTCTGCACTTTCTGGGTCGAGGTGAGCGGCAGCGAATCGCGGAAGAACACCCAGCCCGGCGCCTTGTAATAGGCGAGCCGCGCCAACGCGTGTTCGGTGATCGAGGCGGCCGTCGCGGCGTCGGCCGCGTGGCCCGGCTTCAGCACGACGCAGGCCATCACTTCTTCCTGGCGCATTTCGTCGGGCACCGCGATCGCGGCCACGCGGTCGATGGCCGGGTGCGTCTGCAGGCACGCGTCCACCTCCGCCGCGGCGATGTTCTCGCCCGAGCGGCGGATGATGTTCTTCTTGCGGTCGAGGAACACCACCATCCCGTCGTCCTGGATCAGGCAGGTGTCGCCGGTGTGAAACCAGCCGCCGCGCCAGGCGACGTCGGTCGCCGCCGGGTCCTTCAGATAGCCGGAATAGAAACCGCGGCGGGGATCGGGGCCGGGTGCGCGCACGACGAGCTCGCCCGGCGTGCCGCGCAGCAGTTCGTTGTCCTTCTCGTCGACGATGCGCGCTTCCATCCAAGCGTTGGACTTGCCGATCGCGCGGCGGTCGGTCTGGCGCGGCTCGTGCGCGTCCTTG
>CAZUYG010000254.1:0-5590 GCA_964624265.1 uncultured Candidatus Odyssella sp. | reverse complement strand
GGCACGGTCGCCCGCGCCTGCATGACGCGCCCGGCCAGCGTACTGCGATCCAGTTTGGCCGGATTGTTCCGCAAGTAGGCCGCGAAATCCGGCTCGAAGTTGAAATCGGCGACCGAGCGGACCTCGTTGCCGAGGACCCGCCAGATATTGGCGCCGTCGGCATGACAGAGACGCACCGCGGTCGCGACGATCGAATCCAGCACCGGCTGCAGATCGGTCGTCGACCGGCTGATGACGCCGAGCACTTCGCTGGTCGCGGTCTGCTGCTCCAGCGCGTCTGTCAGCTCCCGCGTGCGCGCCTGCTCGGCTTCGAACAGGCGCACGTTCTGGATCGCGATAACGGCCTGGTGGGCGAAGGTTTGCAGCAGCGCGACGGCCTCGTCGGGGAAGAGCCCCGGCTCGCTGCGCGCGACGCCGATGGTGCCGATCGCACGGCCCTCGTGCAGCAGGGGCACCGAGAGGATGCTGCGCACGCCCATGCGTTCGGCCGCCTTGTCCGGATAACCCGGCACCTGCCGCGTGTCGGCGATCTGGTACGGCTCACGCTGCTCGAGGGCATGGCGGATGTTGGCCGGCGCGAGATCGCGCTCAAACGGGAATGCCGCCCGCATGGCCTGCTCCGCCGCCGCCGACGGGCCGCACACGCCGGCCAAGTGCACGGCTTCGCCTTCCAGACGGGTCGTCGCACCGATTTCCGCCCCGCACAGCTGGCGCGCGCGCTCGGCGATCGCCTGAAACACCGGCCCCACGTCGGTCGGGGACTCGCTGATCACGGCCAAAATATCCGCCGTCGCCGTCTGCCGCTCCAGCGCCTCCTTCGTCTCGTTGAACAGGCGCGCGTTTTCAATCGCGATCACCGCCTGGTCGGCGAACGTCTTCAGCAGCGCAGTCTCTTTTTCGGAAAATGCGCCCGGCGTCGTTCTGCCGACGAAGATCGCGCCCAGCCCGCGTCGTTCGGAAAGCAGCGGCGCCATGATGAAGGAGCGGAAGCCCACGGTTTCGGCGCCGCGCCGGGCGTATTGCGGCACGTCGGGATCGCCGAGCGCATCCGGATACTGAATGGACCGACCCGCGTCGATCGCGCTTCCCGTCGCCGACCCCGCGACCGGATGGGGGAAGTTATCCTTGCGCAGCTTCGCCGCGCCGGGAAACTTTCCGTATGCGCCCGCATGCACCAGGCCATCGGGCCCGATCAGATTCAGGCCGACCCGGCTCGTGGCGAAGATCCGTTCGCAGCTTTCCACGATCTTTTCGAACACGGGCTGGGCGTCCGACACGGAGTTGCTGATCACGTTCAGAACTTCGGCCGACGCGCGCAGCTGCTCGAGCGCCTCCTTCGTCTCGTTGAACAGGCGCGTGTTCTCGATCGCGATCACCGCCTGATCCGCGAACGTCGTGACGAGTTCGATCTCGTCCCGCGTGAACGGCTTCACCACATTCCGCGGCAGCGTGATGACGCCGATGACCGCCCCGCCGCGCAGCAACGGAACGCCCAGCACCGTGCGCTGCTTGCCCATGCTCTGCGAGGCGCGCCACGTGTATTCGGGATCGGCGAGCACGTCGTGCACGTGGACGGTCTTGCCCTCCAGCGCGGTACGGCCCGTCATCGAGCCGCGGCCCGGAACGACCGGATTGGCCCGCAGGAATTCGATGTTCTTTTCGTCCGTCTCGCTCGCGGCGGCGAGGTGATACTTTCCGTCGGCCTCGAGCTTGAAGATCGCGACCCATTCGGCATGCGAGAGCTGCGCCGCCGTTTGCGCGATCGCATCGAGCACGGGCTGGAGATCGGTCGGCGAGCGGCTGATGACGCCGAGCACTTCGCTCGTCGCCGTCTGCCGCTCCAGCGCCTCTTTGGTCTCGTTGAACAGGCGCGTGTTCTCGATCGCGATCACCGCCTGGTCGGCGAACGTTCGCAACAATTCGATCTGCTTTTCGCCGAACGCGCCGGGCGTCGTCCGGGAGATCATCAGGCCGCCGATGGCCTTGCCCTCGCGCAGCAGCGGCACGCCCATCATCGCGGCGATGCCAGCCGCCCGGGTCGCGTTACGCGTGTAGTCCGGGATTTCGCTCGCCTGGGCATTCGGGTAGTTGATTGTTTCTCCATGAACGGCGATTTGATTGACTGCTGACTCGAGGTTCAGCGGTCGCGGGAAACTTGAACGCAGCGCATTCAGTCGATCCTTGCGAAGCCCGGCGGACGCGACGAGTTCGACCTTGTCGCCACGGACCAGAGTTAATCCCACCTCTGCGTCGCTCATCAGCTTCTGCGCGGATTTCGCGATTGCGTCGAACACTGGCTGCGTGTCCGAAGGGGATCTGGCGATGACCTTAAGGATCTCCGCCGTCGCCGTTTGTCGCTCGAGCCCCTCGCGGGTCTCGTTGAACAGACGCACGTTCTCGATCGCGATCACCGCCTGGTCGGCGAAGGTCTGCAACGACCGGATCTGGTGGTCGGTGAATGCGCCCGACTGTTCGCGCGTCACGACGATGGAGCCGGTCGCCTTGCCCTCGTGCAGCAGCGGCACGGCGATGATGCTGCGCGTCCCGCGCGAGCGCACCGCCTGCCGGAACGCGGGGCTGAACGCAGGATCGGTCTCGATGTCCGTGCTGATGGCTGGCCGCCCGGACACGACGGCGCGGCCTGCTGGCGCATCCCCGGTGAGCCGCACCGGGAATGATTTGCGCAGTGCCGCGTCGCCCTCCGCGGACGTCTCGGTCAGCGCGGCGAGGTGCAGTATGTCGCCTTCCGCACGGAGCACGGCGGCGGAACGGCCATCGACGAGCTTGCGCGCGTTCTCGGCGATCGCCTGCAACGCCGGCTCTATGTCATCCGGCGTATTCGCGATCACCCGGAGGATATCGGCGGTCGCCGTCTGCTGCTCGAGCGATTCGGTCAATTCCCGCTCGCGGCGCTTCAGCTCCGTGATGTCGGTGTAGATGCCGACCAGACCGCCGTCCTGCGTGCGCCGCTCGCTGACCTTCATCCATCGGCCGTCGCCGAGCTGATACTCGTACGGGGCACCCGGATTGCGGTGGAGATGCATGCGCTGGCGCTTCCAGCGCGCGGCACCCTTGCCCCGCGCCGAAAGCACAAGGCCGCCCTCCACCACCTTGTCCGACAATGCGCCGAACGAAACGCCTGGCCGGACATGATCCGAATAGGGATGGTAGAGGCGCTGGAAATACTTGTTGCAGATGACCAGTCGGTCGGCCCGATCGTAGAGCGCGAAGCCTTCGCTCACGGCCTCGATCGCCTCGGCGAGCGTGCGGCGCACCGCGGTCGCTTCGTCGCGGGCCTTCGCCACCTGCTCCACCATCTCGGCAAGCTCGTTCTCGCGGCGGCGGAGGTCCGAGATGTCGGTGAAGATCGACACGATGCCGCCTTCCGATGTCGGCGAATCGTGCACCCGGAGCCACTGGTCTCCGAACAGGAACTGCTCCCGGGCGGCGGCGGGCTCGTCTTTCGCCGAGCGTGCGTGGCGTCTCTCGATGAGCTCGGCGAACCAGCGCTCGAAATTGCGCCCGGCGTTGGGAAACATTCCGATCTTGTGGCCGGCGCGCATCAGATCGCGGAACGACGCGCCCGGCTTCACATGACGCGCGGCCTGCCGAAAGAAATTGCGATACGCGGAATTGCAGACGACGACGCGATCCTGTGAGTCGAACAGCGCGAAGCCGTCGGCGACGACTTCGATCGCTTCGCCCAAGCGGCGCCGCGTCTGCTCGAGCTCCACGGCCATGCGTTTGCGGTCCGTGATGTCGCCCGTGACTCCGACCACGCGAACCGCGTGCCCGCCCTCGTCGCGCACCGCGTAGCCGTGCTGCCGCGCCCAGCGCCACTCGCCATCGCGCGCGCGGTAGCGCACTTCGCACGTGAAATGATCGGTCTTGCCCTGGAAGTGTTCCCGCATGGCATCGCGGTATGCGGCCACGTCGTCGGGATGGATCGCCTTCAGCCAGGCCGCGGCGGTTCTGTATTTCTTGGGATCGAGGCGCAGGTGCCGAAAGATCCCGGGGGAGTAGTAGATCGCGTCGGTTTCGACGTTCCAGTCATACATACCCCCGCCGATCGCTTCGGTCGCCAGCTCATATCGTTGCCGGCTTTCCTCGAGCGCGCGGTGCATCTCGACTTGATCCGAAATGTCGTTGATCGCGCCGACAAAATGCGTCACCCGCCCGCCGCCATCGCGGACCGCGTTCCCGCGATCGCTGACCCAACGGTAGCGCCCCTTGGCGTCGCGCACGCGGTATTCGCAGTCGAAGCGCCGCGTGCGGCCCTTGAAATACGCGATGATCGCCGAGCGATACGTCTGCTTGTCGTCCGGATGGACGCGATGAAACCAGTTTCCCGAAGTGAGCTCGCCGACCCGAAAACCGAAGATCTCGCGCAGACGCGGCGAGATGAAGAGGTCGTTGCTCGCGATCGTCCACTCGTAAATGCCCTCGCCGACGGCCGCGAGGATCAGGCGATTCCGCGCTTCGGCGCCGAGCGCGTCCGGAACGGAGTCTGCCGGCGACTTCTCGGACGCGCGCGCGCGCGCCGGCCGCACCATCGGCCGCTGGCTTTTCCCCGGGCGTCTGGCCTTCGCCATTCCCTCCCCCTGGCGATGCCGCTCGGCGAACATCGCCGCCCGCTTGGTATATCAGAATGGGTCCGCGTCCGATACCGCGCTTTCGGTGAGCCCGGTCACACGGACGTCACACCATCTCGACATGCACGACGCCGGCGATCGCCTTGATTGCCTGCCGCGTCTCGGTGGTGACGGCCCAGCGGCCGGGAAGTTGAACCTCGATTTCCGAGGCACCATCCGGCACCTTGAGCTTCACCATCCCGCGGCCCGGCTTCTCGCGCGCGAGCAGCTTGGCCAGCGAATCCACCGCTTCTTCGCCGCCCACGAACACCTCAACGACCGTGGGCGCGCGGGCGACCGCCTGGTCGAACGGCGACAGGCTGCGGGCGAACAGCGAGAGATCGTCGTCGCGGCGTTGCGCATCCGCCTCGATCAGAAGCGGAATCGATTCGGCGACCGCGCGCTCGATGAGGTCGCGCGAGGCGGCGAGCACCTCGCTGAACACCATCACCTCGAACACGCCCGAGGGATCGCTCATCTGGACCACGGCGTATTTGGTGCCCTTGGCCGAGCTGCGCTGGCGGTAAGAGATCGCGATACCGGCGAGCTTGAGGCCGACCGTCGGGATGCCGGCGCCGTGCCGCGCGATCAGCTCGGCGTAACGCGTGACGCCGAGCTTCCCGAGCATCTTCTCCTGGCCGTCGAGCGGATGCGCCGAAAGATAGAAGCCGATCGCCTCGTATTCCTGGCGCAGCCGGTCGCTCTCGCTCCAATCGGCCACCTGCGGCAGCGGCAAGGCCGTGCCAGCCGCCGACGCGACGTCGCCAAACAGGGAGTTCTGGCCCGATTTCTTGTCCTGATGCGCCGAGGCGCCGAAACGAAGCAGCACGTCGGCGCCTTCGAAAAGCTGCCGGCGATTGGGATGGAGGCTGTCGAGCGCGCCCGCCTTCACCAGATTCTCGAGCTGGCGCTTGTTGAACGTCGCGGGGTCGAGCCGCGAGGCAAAATCGGCAAGATCG
>CAZUYG010000253.1:0-5599 GCA_964624265.1 uncultured Candidatus Odyssella sp. | reverse complement strand
CCAGCCCTGCGCCACGGCCGCGAGCTTCCAGGCGAGATTCACGGCGTCGTCGATGCCGGTGTTCATGCCCATGCCGCCGGTGGGCGTGAAGAGATGCACCGCGTCGCCGGAGAGCCAGACGCGCCCCGCGCCGTAGCGCTGCGCGAGCAGGCGGTAGCCGGCGGTCCACGGCACGAACGAAATGATCTCCTTCAGCGCCGGCACGCCGCTCGCGCGATCGACCATCTCGCGGATGTAGCTCTCGTCCAGCGGCCGCCGTTCCGGCAGCTGGATCTGCCAGACGTAGCGGTCCGCGCCGTCGACGGCGACGCAGAGCGCGCGGATTTCGGGATTGACCACCCAATACTGCCAGGAGCGCCGCGGCCAGCGCGCCGCGGCGGGCGGCGCCAGGCGCACGAAGGCCGACACCATCGAGCCGCCGAAGAATGGCCGCACGATCCCGGCATCGCCCTCGTATTCGATGCCGAGCTGCTTGCGCACCACGCTGCTGCCGCCGTCGCAGCCGACGAGATATTCGGCCTCCAGCCATTCCTCGCGGCCGGTCGCCACTTCGGCGGCGCGCACGCGGACGCGGCCGGCCTCTTCGACGAATTCCACGCAGCGCCAGCCGAAGCGCCGCTCGATCGCGGGAAACGCGGCGAGCCGCTCGAACATCGCCTGCTCGAGGAACAGCTGCGAACTGCGGTGCGCGGGCTCGGGACCCGGCCACGGCCCCGCGCCGCGCGCCGTTTCGGCCACGGCCTCGCCCCAGCCCGGCATGTGAAAGCGCGCGAGCTCGTAGCCGTTGAGCCGCGTGAAATAGGTGACGTCGTAGGGGTAATCCGGCGGCAGCCCCAATTCGCGGAAGCGCGCCGCGACGCCGAGGCGGCGCATCGTCTCCATCGAACGCGGGCTCGTGGCGTTGGCCTTGGGCCAGTCGGTCGGGCCCGGCCGCTCGTTGAGCAGCACGCAGCGGATGCCGCGCCGGCCCAGCTCGAGCGCCAGCACCATGCCCACCGGCCCGCCGCCGGCGATGATCGCGAAGGGGCGCTGCATGGCTATCCCCGCTCCGGCCGCACGACGCGGTTCCGCAACACGCCGATGCCGCCGATCTCGAGCTCCACCACGTCGCCGGGCGACAGGAAGCGGCCGAGCTCGAGGCCGCAGCCGAAGCCGACAGTGCCCGAGCCGAGCACTTCGCCGCTCTGCAGCGTTTCGCAGCGCGCGACGTGCGCGATCATGTCCTCGAAGCGCCAGTGGATCGTGCCCGAATTGCCGCGCGAGCGCTCCTCGCCGTTGACGCGCACGATCATGTCGGCGTCGTAGGGATCGAACGAATCGGCCGTGACCAGGCACGGGCCGAGCACGATGCCGGTGTCGAAATCCTTTCCTTTCGAGGGGCCCATCAGCATCGTGATCTCGCGCGCGATCTCGTCGCGGGCGGAGAAATCGTTGAGGATCGTGTAGCCGAAGATGTGCTCTTTCGCGCGTTCGCGCGGAATGTCCTTGCCGCTCTTGCCGATCACGCAGGCGAGCTCGATCTCGTAGTCGAACAGCGTCGAATAGTACGGCCAGATCACGTCGTGCTCGTGCCCGACGACGGTGTTCGGGTTCATCTTGTAATACACGGGCTGTTTGTACCAGATCGGGTTCACCTGGAACGCGCCGCTTTCGAGGCGCTTCATCGCCGCTTCGGGATCCGGCTCCTGGCTCGCGCGCAGGCGCGCCGTGGCCTTGTGCGCGTTGACGAGGTGCTGCTCGAAGCCGACGAAATCGCGCATGAAAGGCGGCCGCGGGATCGGCGCCAGCAGGCGTGCGGCGCCGACGGGCACGCCGTTCTTGGGATTGGCGAGGCGCTGACGCGCCGCCGCGAGGCTCGCCGCGCCGCCGGCGATGAAGCTCAGCATGTCGGGCGCCGCGAGCGGCAGAATCGAGCGGTCGTCGGCGGAGAGCACCCCGATCAGCGGCCCCTGGCCGGCGTCGAACGTCACGAGCTTCATGATTCGATCCTCTTTCGATGCGGCCGCGGTCACAGCAGCCAGAGCGCAATTCCCGGAAACGCGATCAGCAGAACGATCTTGACGAGATCGGCGAAAACGAACGGCAGGACGCCGCGGAAGATCGTGGTCAGCGGCACGTCGGGCACCAGGCTTTTCAGCATGAACAGGTTGAGCCCGAACGGCGGCGTGACCACGCCGAGCTCGACGAGCACGACCATCATGATCCCCCACCACACTGGATCGTAGCCGAGCGACTGGACCAGCGGGGCCGCGAGCGGCGTGGTGACGATCATGATGGCGAAGGAATCCATCACCGTGCCGAGCGCGATGTAAACCAGGACGAGCAGCGCGATGATGCCGAGCGCCGGCAATCCCGATTCGCCGGCAATGCCCGTGACGAAGGCCGGCAGCCCGGACACGCCGAAGAAGAACGAGATCAGCATCGCGCCGATCATCAGGCCGTAGATCATGGCCGTGGAGCGCGTCGTCTCGGCGGCGACCTCCCACAGCGCGGCGCCGCGGAGCTTGCCGCGCGCGAGTGCGATCGCGAACGCGAACACCGCGCCGAGCGCCGCGGCTTCGGTCGCCGTGAACACGCCGAAATAGATGCCGCCGATCACGGCGGCGAACATGCCGAGCACCGGCAGCGCGCGGACGAACGCGGCGCCCAGCTCGGCGGCGTCGAATTTCGCCCGCCCCGGCGCGGATTGCGGCACCACGTGCACATAGACCGCGATCGCCGCCATGTAGAGCACGATGGTGAGCGCCGCCGGGCCGAGAATCGCGATGTAGAGCTTGCCGATCGAAAGCTCGGTGAGGATCGCATAGACGACGACGGCCGTCGACGGCGGCACGAGCTGCCCCAGCGTGGCGCCGGCGGCCACGCAGCCGGTGCTGAGCGCCGTGGAGTAGCCGCGCGCGCGCATCTGCGGCAGCGCGGCGCTGCCGATCGTGGCCGCCGTGGCCAGCGACGAGCCGGTGAGCGCGCCGAAGCCGGCGCTGCCGCCGATCGTGGCCATCGCGAGGCCGCCGCGCTGAAAGCCGAACAGCGCCTGCGCGAGCCGGTAGATGTCGGCGGACAGGCCGCCCGCGGTCGCGAAGCCGCCCATCAGCAGGAACAGCGGGATCACCGCGAGATCGGCATTGGCGAGAATGCCGACGGTCTCCGAGCCGACGACGGTCAGCGCGCGCGGCAGGCCGAACAGCGCCACGGCGCCCGCGAATCCCACGGCCGCGAGCGCGGCGGCGACCGGCACCATGGCGACGATGAGAAGCCACAGCAGCGCAAATCCCGCCGCCGCGACCGCGACACCGTTTTTCGAGAGGACGGGCTGCAGGGCGTCGGCGCCCCAGACCAGCCCGGCGACGATGGCCGTACCCGCGAGCAGCGCGGCGACGGCGCCGCGCGAGACGCGCGCGACGGGCGCGGCCGCGAGATCGCGCAGGGCGCGGATCAGCACCAGCGCCTGCACCGGAATGCAGAGCGCGATCAACGCGGCCACGGCGAAGAGAAACGGCGCGACCGGAAGCCGGAGAATCGTCGTGGCTTCGCCGCGACCGCCCGCCTCCGCCGCATGCGCGGCGACGCGCCATGCGAGCAGCAGCAGGACCAGCAGCAGGGCGACCGCGCCCGCCGCCGCCAGGATCTTCCGCGCGCGCGGCGAGAGGCGCGTTCCGAGGATATCGACGGCGAGGTGCGCGCGCTCCGCATAGCCGTTCGCGAAAACGCAGACGACGGCGACGGCGAAGAAGGTCTGGAAGATCTCGTTCGAGCCGGCCAGCGGCGCGTTGAAAACGGCGCGCAGCACCAGGACGTCGACCGCCGACAGCACGGCGATCGCCAGCATCCCGATGACGCCGGCGAACGCCAGGCGGCGCGTCAGCGCAAGCGCCGCCGGCGCTCCGGCCTGCTCCGCCACGGCGCCGCGCCCGGTCGCTAGCGCTTGCGCGCTTTCTGCAGCTCGGCGCGCAGCGCTTCGAGGACGCGCTTGCCGTCGGCCGTGCCGCCGGTCCACTTCGCCTCGAGTCCGGCGAGCGCCTGCTTCCAGCGCCCGAGCTCCGCCGGCTCGAGCTCGTAGACCGACTGCCCGGACATGCCGGCGACGGTCTTGCGCGCGCCCGCCGAGAACGTCTCGAACCAGGTGCCGAACGCCGTCGAGAACGGAAGGCCGGACTCGGCCTTGATCGCGGCTTGCGCGGCCGGCGGAAGCTTCTCGAGCGTCTTCTTGCCGATGAAGACCATGCCCGGAATGCTGCCGAGCGGCACATCGAGGTGATGCTCGGTCACTTCCTGGAGCTTGAACGTCGTGACGCCGGACCACGGCATCACGGCGGCCGAAACGACGCCGCGGCTGAGGCTCTGATAGGTTTCGGGCGCGGGCACCGAGATCGGCGTGCCGCCGAGCGTCGTCACGAGGTCGGCGGAAATGCGGTCGGCCGCGCGCACCTTGAGGCCCTTCATGTCGGCCAGCGTGGCCACGCGCTTCTTCGCATGAAGGCCCGACGGCGGCGGCGCCACGAGCGCCAGAGGAACGATGTCGCGATACTCGTCGGCGATGACGCCGCTTTCGTAGAGGTTCCACAGCGCGATCGAGCCGCTGATGGCGTCGCCCACCTCGAACGGAAGGTTCGTCACCGACGTTTTCGGGAACGGCACGCCGAGCGCGCCGTGCACGGCCCAGCCGATGTCGGCGACGCCGTTGACGACGCGCTCGTAGACGTTCTGCGGGTTGGCCAGCGTCGGGCCGCCGACGACCTCGATCTGCACCGCATTGTTCGATTTGGCGGCGACGCGCGCCGCCCACGGGACGAACACGTCCTTAACCAGCGACGAGGCCGGCGAAATCGTGGCCGCAAATTTCAGGGACACCGTCTGCGCCGAGGCCGGCGCCGCCGCGGCGAGCGCCGCGGCCGAGGCGCCGAGCGCGAAGGCGCGGCGCGACATGGTTGCGCGATTCATCTCACTTTCCTCCCTCGCCGCCCCTCGGCATTGCAGACCGGGCGCGGGCCAGACTATGATCCGAACATGCTCGAAATCGAACATGTTCGAAAATCTTGATAGCCCCGTGACCGTCGCCCCGTCAAGCACCGCCGCCCGCCGGCGCGCAACCGGCGCGAGCGGCCTCGGCCTGCGCGCGCGCAACAAGATCGACAAATCCCGGCGCATCGTGGAGGCCGCCAGCGCCGTGTTCACGGAGCGGGGGTTCGACGACGCGACCTTGCGCGAGATCGCGGCCCGCGCCGAAGTCGGCCTCGGCACGCTGTTCGCCTATGCCTCGAACAAGCGCGATCTCGTGTTCCTCATCTTCATCGAGTCGCTGGAGAGCCACACCGCCGCGGCCTTCGCGGCGGCCGGGCCCAAGAGCGGCTTCGTCGCCGAGATCGTGGCCCTGTTCGAGCGCTATTACCGGTTCTTCGACCGCAATCACGCGCTGTCGCAGCTCCTGCTGCGCGAGCTCTACTTCTTCTCCGAGGGCATTCACGCCGAACGCATGCGGCGGCACTGGCGCGACGTCATCGAGCGGCTCACCCGGCTTGTGCAGGCCGCGCAGGCGCGCGCCGCCGTCGATCCGGCCGCGGATGCGGAGGGCGTCGCCCGCATCGTCTTCGCGCTCTATCAG
>CAZUYG010000252.1:0-5631 GCA_964624265.1 uncultured Candidatus Odyssella sp. | reverse complement strand
TTCGCAAGCTTCATCGGCGCCGGGGGCTCGCCCTCGCGCGCGACATCGAGCACGATCACGCGTAGGCTCACGCCGACCTGCGGCGCCGCCAGGCCGATGCCCGGCGCCGCATACATCGTCGCCAGCATGTCGGCCATGAGCGTGCGCACGCCGTCGTCGACCTTGGCGACGGGCTTCGCTTTCTTCTTGAGCCGCGGATCGGGCGCGGTCAGGATCGGCAGCAGGGCCATGGGTACCGGCGCTAGAGAAATTTCAATCCTCGTCAGGTAGTTAGTGTGGTGCCGCCGCGCGGTCAAGCAAGCGCGGCACGCGGCCGCGAGCGATGACCCCGGAGCCCTGCGGTGCTATGGTGGCGGCCGAGAAGGGCAAGGAGGCGGACCCATGCCTTCCGATGCGTTGATGCCGATGTTCTATGTCGTGGGCGGCGCGCTCGTCGTCGTCCTCGTACTGTTCGTGATCCTGGCCCTGCGGCAGGAGCGCGCCCGGGCCGAGCTCGGCGCACGGCTTTCCCAGCTCGGCGAGAGCGCCGCGGCCGGGCAGGCGCTGATCGGCCAGCGCATGATCGACCAGGAGCGGGCGCTGCAGGAGCAGCTCGACCGCATCTCGATGCGCGTCAGCGTTTCGGTCGACAACGCCGCCAACCAGACCAAGGAGACGCTGACCAGCCTGCGCGAGCGGCTCGCCGTCGTCGACGAGGCGCAGCGCAACATCACCGCGCTCTCGACGCAGATGGTTGGGCTGCAGGACATCCTCTCGAACAAGCAGGCGCGCGGCGCGTTCGGCGAGATGCAGCTGCGCGACCTCGTCGAAGCCGTGCTGCCGCCCGATGCCTACGAGTTCCAGGCCGCGATTGGCGAAGGCCTGCGCGCCGATTGCGTCATTCGCCTGCCCAACCCGCCCGGCCCGCTGGCGATCGACGCGAAGTTCCCGCTCGAATCCTATCAGCGGCTCACCGGCGCCTCGAGCGACGCCGAGCGCATCCAGGCCGCGCGCGACTTCTCGGCCGACGTGCTGAAGCACGTGCGCGCGATCGCGAGCAAATACATCGTGCCGGGGCAGACCGGCGACGCCGCCCTCATGTTCCTGCCGAGCGAGGCGATCTATGCCGAGCTGCACGCGCGCTATGCCAACGTGATCGAGCAGAGCTTCCGCGAGCGCGTGTTCATCGTTTCGCCGACGACCCTCTGGGCCACGCTCAACACGATCCGCGCGATCTTCCGCGACGTGCGCATCCGCGAGCAGGCGGGCCTGCTGCAGAAAGAGCTGCATGTGCTGATGGAAGACATGGGGCGGCTCGACGAGCGCGTGGAGAAGCTCGCGATCCATTTCCGCCAGACCAGCAAGGACATCGAAGACATCCAGACCTCGGCGCGGAAGGTGACGCGCCGCGCCGAGCGGATCACGACGATGGATCTCGGCGAGGACGAGACGCCGGCGCCGCTCGACGCCGCCCGCCCCGCTCCCGCCCGCGGCTGGGTCAAAGGCCCGCAGGCGGGCGAATAGCGCCGCACATGCGCGCCGCGCGGGGGACCGCGTTTAACTTAGCATAGCTTATAATAAGCTAGCTTATTATATCCGGCGTCATGGAATCCCTCGACGCCAACGCCAGCCTCGGCTCGCTGCTGAACGACGTTTCGCGCCTCATTCGCAAGCGCTTCGACCAGCGCGCCCGGGGGCTCAATCTCACCCGGGCGCAATACTACCTGCTGGCCAAGCTCGCGCGGCACGAGGGCATCAACCAGGCGGGCCTCGCCGAGCTGCTCGAGGTCGAGCCGATTTCGGCCGCACGCCTCGTGGACCGCATGCAGGCGGCCGGCTGGGTGGAGCGGCGGCCCGACCCGGCGGATCGCCGCGCGCACCGCCTGTTTCTCGCGCCGAAAGCACGGCCGGTGATCGAGCACATGCGCACCATCGCCAACGGCATCTACGACGAGGCCTTGGCAGGCCTCGGCCGCGCGGAGCGCAAGCGGCTGATGGCGCTGCTCGCGCACGCGCGGCGCAACCTCGGCGAGCCGGCCAACGACGCCGATCGCGGCCTGGCGATGACCGGGAGCTGAGGCATGGACCGCCAGCCCGACACCGCGTTGCGCGAAAGCGGCGCGCCCGCCGAAACGCCGGCGCTGGACGCCGCACGGAGCGCCCCGCCCCGCGCGCGCCGGAGCTGGCACGCGCTGCTGCGCCGGCGCGGACCGCGCCGGCTGCTCATGTGGGGCGTGCCGCTGCTGATCGTGCTGGCGGGCGGATACATGTATCTGACCGGCGGCCGCTACGTTTCCACCGACGATGCCTATGTGAAATCGGGCATGGTGACGATCTCCGCCGACGTGGCCGGCCGCGTGACCGACATCGCGGTGAAAGACAGCCAGCGCGTGCGAAAGGGCGACGTGCTCTTCCGTCTCGACGACCGCTCGTATCGTTTCGCGGTCGACCGTGCCGAGGCGAATCTGGCGCAGGTGCGCCTGCAGATCGAGCAATTGCGCGCCAGCTATCGCCAGAAGCGATCCGAGCTCCAGGCCGCCAAGGACACGCTGGATTTCCAGGGCCGCCAGTTCGAGCGCAGCCGCGCGCTGGTCGGCAACAAGACCGTTTCGGAGGCGCAGTTCGATCAGGCGCGCCAGGCCGTGCAGACCGCGTGGCAGGCCGTGGCCGCGATCGAGCAGCAGATCGCGGGAATCCTCGCGAGCCTCGGCGGCAATGCCGAGATCGCCACCGACAAACACCCGCTCGTCTTGCAGGCGCAGGCGCAGCTGGACCAGGCGCGGCTCGATTTCGATCGGGCGACGGTGCGCGCGCCGATCGACGGAATCGTGAGCCGCGTCGAAAGCCTGCAGGTGGGGCAGTATCTCAACGTCGGGACCGCCGCGTTCGCGCTGGTTACCGCGCGCGTGTGGATCGAGGCGAACTTCAAGGAGACGGAACTCACGCACATGGCGGTCGGCAATGCCGCGACCGTGACGATCGACAGCTATCCCGGCATGACCCTGACCGCGCACATCGAGAGCATCGGCGCCGCCACCGGTTCGGAGTTTTCGATCCTTCCGCCGCAGAACGCCACCGGGAATTGGGTGAAGGTGACGCAGCGCCTGCCGGTGCGCATCGCCATCGATGCCGATGATCCGGCGCGGCCGCTGCGCGCCGGCATGAGCGCGACGGTGGAAGTGGACACCCGCCATCGGCGGCCGGCGCTGACGCTCATCGAAAATTCGATCGCGGGCGGCAGGCGATAGGGCGCCGCGGGGCCATGAACGCGCCCGCCGACTTCACGCCGGTGCCGAATCGCGGGCTGATCACCGTTTCGATCATGCTCGCGACGATCATGCAGGCGATCGACACGACGATCGCCAACGTGGCGCTGCCGCACATGCAGGGCAGCCTTTCCGCCTCGCAGGATCAGATCGCGTGGGTGTTGACCTCCTACATCGTGGCGGCGGCGATCATGACGCCGCTGACCGGCTGGCTCGCCGGCCGATTCGGCATCAAGCGCGTGTTCCTCGTGTCCGTCGCCGGCTTCACGCTGGCCTCGATGCTGTGCGGCGCGGCGGCGAGCCTCGAGCAGATCGTGCTGTATCGGCTGCTGCAGGGCATTTTCGGCGCGGCGCTGGTGCCGCTGTCGCAGGCCGTGCTGCTCGACATCAATCCGCGCGAAAAGCACGGCCAGGCGATGGCGATCTGGGGCGCCGGCATCATGGTGGGGCCGATCCTCGGCCCCACCATCGGCGGCTGGATCACCGAGCACTACAGCTGGCGCTGGGTGTTCTACATCAACCTGCCCGTCGGCATCCTCGCGCTCGCGGGCATCCTGCTGTTCGTCAAGGAAAGCGCGTCCGGCAAGGATCGCCCGTTCGATCTCTTCGGCTTCGCGTTCCTGTCGCTCGCGATCGGCGCGCTGCAGATGATGCTCGATCGCGGCGAGCAGAAAGACTGGTGGAGCTCGACCGAGATCGTCGTCGAGGCGGCCGTCGCGGCCATCGGGATGTGGGTGTTCCTCGTCCACAGCCTCACCGCGCGGCGGCCCTTCCTCGACATCGCGCTGTTCAAGGACCGCAATTTCGTGGCGGGGATCGCGCTGATGTTCCTCGCCAGCGGGATCATGTACGCGACGCTGGCGCTGCTGCCGCCGATGCTGGCGATGCTGAACTATCCGGTCGTCGACATCGGAATCCTCATGGCGCCGCGCGGCGTCACGACGATGCTGTTCATGATCATCGCCGGCCGCATCATCGGCCGCGTCGACATTCGCCTGATCCTGAGCGCCGGGCTCCTGATGATCGGCATCTCGCTCGGCATGATGACCGACTTCTCGACGCAGATGGACCGGGGGCCGGTCATCGTCGCCGGCTTCATCCAGGGCGCGGGCATGGGATTTCTCTACGTGCCGCTCAGCGCCGCCGCGTTCTCGACGCTCTCGCCGGCGCTGCGGGCGGAGGGCAGCGGCATTTTCAGCCTGTTGCGCAACATCGGCGGCAGCGTCGGCATCTCGGCCTCGGTGGCGCTGCTGAGCCAGAACATCCAGGTGAACCACGCCGAGCTGGGCGCGCACATCACGCGGTTCAACCCGCTGCTGCGAACGCCGGCCATCGAGCAGATCTGGCCGCTCGATTCGGCGCGCGGACTTGCCGCGCTGGATGCCGCCCTCAATCAGCAGGCGGCGATGATCGCCTACGTCAACGACTTCAAGCTCATGATGCTCGTCTGCTTCGCCGTGATTCCGTTCCTGCTGCTGCTGAGTCCGACGAAGCGAAGTGCTGCCGCGCCGGCGGCGGCGGCATCCGCAATGGAGTAGCCGGCGGGCAGCGTGTGGTGTCGCCGCGTCAGAACTTCACGCGCACGCGGAACGCCAGCTCCGCCTTGCCCTTGGCGGGCACGGGCACTTTCCATTCGACGAGGCTCGACGTCACCTTCGTGTGGCGTAGGCTTTCGTTGAGCATCGTCCAGTCGCCGGGGATCGTCTCGAGAATCGTGACGACGACCGGGTCGGCCTTGGCGTTGTTGAGCTCGATCTTGTAGGCGCTCTCGTAGATCTGCCAGCTCACTTCGCTGCGGAAATCGGTCTGCGTGCGGATGCCGGACACGTCGAAGGCCTGGCCGACCTTCAGGCGCACGCGCTCGCCTTCCGCGGTGTGGTTGATCGAGTCTTCGCCGACGAACACCGCCTTGCCGGAGCTGTCGCGCTTGTAGACGCGGATGACGCCCCGCGGCAGCGGGATGCCGAGATTCGATTTCTTGTCGTTCGCGAAATGCAGCCACACCTCGGCCTTGACCGTGCCGGGCACGGTGTAGCGGCTGCGGTAATACTGCCCGTAGCTCGAGAGCAGATACTGCTTCTCGACCGCGACCTCGCCGGCCGAGAGCAGCGCCACCTGCTTCTGCTGGTTCTCGGCGATCGTGGTGGGGCGCTCCAGCTCGTAGAGGTGATAGTCGAACACCGCCTCGGTGCGCATCGCGGATTTCGGCGCCGGCGCCGGGCGGGCTTCATCACGCGAGCGCTCCATGCCGGCGCGCACGCGGTTGGGATCGCCGGCGACGAGCTGAAGCTTCGCGTCGCGATAGGTGGTGCCGCTGCGGTTGACGAGCGTGACCCAGCCGTTGAGATCGAGCTTCTCTTCCTTGTCGTTGAGCTGGGCGACGTAG
>CAZUYG010000251.1:0-5635 GCA_964624265.1 uncultured Candidatus Odyssella sp. | reverse complement strand
ATTCATGAACACCGGATGGTGGAAGCGCTCGGCCGGATATTCGAGCTTGCGCTTCGCGATGTGTTCCCAGCACGCTTCGTAGCCGTCTTGCTGCTTACGGCCGGTGCCGGGATTGGGATAATAGACGCCGCCCTCGAATTTCCCGCTCTGGCCGAGCTCGCGCGACGCGTTCGAAACCTGCGCTTCCGACATGTAGCCGTTGCCGCTGGCGCCGGCGAATTGCAGCACCAGCGTGGTGAGATCGCCCTTGTTGCTCTGCGGCCCGTAGCGCGTGCCTTCGGGGAAATAGCCGACGGTGCCTTGCGTCATCGTTCCGTCGCGGTCGAAGCCGGCGTCGCCTTCGATCTGGAAGCGGAACTGATCGAAATTGTGCCGGTGGCGCGGCGAGAAGAAATCGCCGCCGGTGCTCACCAGCGTGAACTGGAAATTGTCGATCGAGCCTTCGTCGCCGTCGAGCAGGCGGCGCTCGAGGAAGCGGCCCTGGCGATGCCGGTTCTTGCGCTCGGTCACGGCGATCGAATCGGCGTGCACGATCTTCATGGCAGCCTCCCTGACGCGGGCATCGCGCCCGTGCGTGTCCAAGATTCTACGCGTTTGTCGAAAAGTTTGAAATCGAAGCCTGCCCGTGTCAAGGTTTCGGGCCTGCGTGCGCCTCATGGCGCACCGCAAAACATAACAATCTATGGGAGGATTTGATGCTTCGCGCTGCCTTGTGCGCTGCCGCATTGACCGCTGCCGCAATCTCCGCCGCGCCCGCGCAAGCGGAGCGCCTCACCGTCAGCCAGTACGGCATTCTCGTACCGACGCTGCCCTATGCGGTGGCGCTGGAGAAGGGCTTCTTCAAGGAAGAAGGCCTCGATATCGACGGAATCATCCAGAGCCATGGCGGCGGCACATCCGTGCGCAACATGATGGCGAGCGAATTGCCCGTCGCCGAGATGGCGCTCACCGCGGCGATCGCGGCGTACAAGCAGGGCATCGATGTGCGCATCATCTCGGACGACGCCAACACGATCGGCGAGCTCGTCTGGGTCGCGAAGAAGGGAAGCCCCGTCAAATCGATCGCCGACCTGAAGGGCAAGAAGATCGCGTTCACGAGCCCGCGCTCGGTCACCGAGATGATCGTCAGGATCGTGATGAACCGGCACGGCCTGAGCGGCCAGACCGAGGCCATCGCCGCGGGCGGCATCGGTGCGGCGGTGACCGCTCTCAACAACGGCGCGGTGGACGCGGCAACGCTCGTCGACCCCGTGCTCACGCGCAAGGGCGGCGACTATCAGGTCGTCTTCAGCGCGGCCAAGGAGCTGCCCGACCTCTCTTGGGCGATGTTCGTGACCACGGCGAAATACCTGGAGACGAACGGGGAGAAGGTGCGCAAGATCGTGCGGGCGCGGGTGAAGGCGGTCGATTTCATCTACGCCAACCGCGACGAGACCACGAAGATTTACGCCAAGCACTGGAACGTCTCCGAGGCCGAGGCCAAGGCGATCCTGCCGAAATTCTACGAGATGAAGCACTGGAAGCGCGGCGAGTTCAACATGAAGGGATTCGCCACCATGATCGAAGGCATGGAGCTGGTGGGCGCGATCGAGAAGGGCTTCGACATCAAGAAGATTCTCGACACGCGGTATCAGGATCTGATGAAGGAAAAATAGGGAGCGAACGCGTGCGCCGCCGCGCTCGCGCATTGCCCGGCGCCGGCCCGGCCTCGGATCGCGGCCGCGGACGCCGGCGCAGTCTCGCGGCCGTGGCGCCGCCAAAGCGCGGCGGCGGGGCGGGCGCGCGGATGAGCCGCCCCGGCCCGTTCGCGGCGTGCGACGCCGCTATCGCGCCATGCTGAAGCGCCGCCACCTCGCGTTCTGGCTCAGAATGGCGCTCGAGCTCGGCGCGGCGGGCGCGCTGGAAATCCTCTGCCGTACCGGGCGCATTCCGCGGCTCACGATGATCCCGCCCTCGGAGATGGCGGCGCATCTCGGCGCCGGCCTCTGGTCCGGCGAGTATCTGCCCGATATCGGCTTCACGTTCGCGAACATCGGCACCGCCATCGCGGTCTCGATCGTTCTCGGCGCCGCGCTCGGCCTGCTCATCCACGCGCTGCCGCGCCTGCGGCGGCTCGTCGATCCGATGCTCGCCTCCTACTACTCGGTGCCGACCTTCGTCTTCTATCCGCTGCTGATCGTGCTGCTGGGGCTGACGCGCTGGCCGCTGGTCGCGATCGGCGCGATGTTCGGCGTCGTCGCCATGATCCTCAACACGATCAACGGCCTCGACCGCATACCGCGCGCGCTGGTGAAATCGGGCCGCGTGTTCCGGCTCACGCGCTGGGAGACGGTGTGGCGCATCAAATTGCCGGCGGCGGCGCCCTCGCTGTTCACCGGCGTGAAACTCGCCGTCACGTATTCTGTGATCGGCGTGATCGCCGGCGAATTCATCCTGTCCATCGCGGGGCTCGGCCGGCGTATCAAGCTCTCCTACGACAATCTCGACAATCAGGGCATGTATGCGCTGCTGCTGTTCGTGCTGACGGCGACGGTGCTCGTGTACTTCTTCGTGCACGGATGGGAGCGGCGGGTTCATCGCCGGTGGCGGCAGTGAAGAGCGCGGCCCCGCTGGCTGTTTCGGGACGGCAGACCCTCGACGCCATCCTGTTCTTCGCGGCGCTCGCGGCGCTATGGCAGGGCGCGCACGAGCTCGTCGGCGCCGACGGCCTCGCCTCGCCGCTGGCCACGTTCGCGCGCGCGGGAGAATTGCTCGAGAGCGCGAGTTTCTGGCCCCACGCCGCCGCCACGGGACAGGCGTTCGTCTACGCGCTCGCCGTGGCCCTGACGGGCGGGCTCGCGATCGGCCTCGCGCTCGGCTATTTCCGGCTGGCCGGCGAGGTGTTCGAGCCCGTGGTGGGCGCGGTCTATTCGATTCCGAAGATCACGCTCTATCCGATCATCCTGCTGGTGTTCGGGCTCACGCTGTCGGCCAAGGTGGCGTTCGGCGCGCTGCACGGCATCTTTCCGATGATCATCTTCACGATGGGCGGCGTGAAGAACGTGAAGCCCGTTCTGCTCAAGGCGGCGCAGTCGATGCGCCTTTCCCCGGCGGCGAGCATCCGGCACATCCTGCTTCCGGCCGCGCTGCCGGAGATCTTCACCGGCTTCCGTATCGGCTTCTCGCTCACGCTGCTCGGCACGCTGATCGGCGAACTGTTCGCCTCGGACCGCGGGCTCGGGTTCCTGCTGATCCGCAGCATCGAGCACAACGACGCCGAGACGATCCTGGCGCTCACCGTGCTGCTGTTCGCGGCCTCGGCCACGGTGGGCTGGGCGCTGCTGCGTCTCGACCGCCGGCTGCGGCGCCACAAGGACGCCGAACCGGCGTCGATCTAGCGGTCGAGCGGGCCGCGCAGCTCGCGGTATTCGATCGCGCAGGTCCCGCCTTCGTCTTCGCGGAAATGGATGCGCGTCTTGCCGCGCTCGTCGCGCCAGATGAGGTGGCGGAACGAGCCCTTGTCGGTGACGATATCCGTCGCGCCGTAGCGCGCGACGAGCGCCGTTTCGAGCGCGCCGCAGGTGGCCTGCGGCCCGTCGGCCTCGGTCGGCTCTTCGGTCACGGACCACAGCCGCCCCGCCGGATCGAACCAGAAGACCGCCTGGACGCGCACCTCGCCGAGATGGCGCTCGGCCTCGACGCGGTCCTTGAGCATCATCGCCGGCTGGCGCGTGGGCTTAACGCGGCGGCCGGCCCAGCCCTCGGCGCGCGTGCCGCGCGTCGCGCGCAGCACTTCGGCCTCGCTCATGTTCCAGCGCACGCCCTCCCACATCGCCCGCGCCGGCGGCGCGCCCGCGGCGAGAGCCATCGCGGCGGCCAGCGGCGGCAGCAGCGCGCGTATGCGGCCGCGTCGGCGCATCCTCACGCGCATAGCCAGACGGCGCCGTCGCGAACCTCGACGCTCAGCGGCTTGAGCCCCTCGCCCTCGCACGGGCCGGAGACGCAGAAGCCGTCTTCGGGCCGGAACAGCGCGCCATGCATCTGACACAGCAGCAGCTTTCCGTCGGTGTCGAAGAATTGGTCGCCGGAAAGATTGAGCGGCAGGCCCACATGCGGGCACGCATTGACGTAGGCGCGCACGCCATTACCCGCCCGGACCACGAAGCCCCAGAACTGGCGCGGATTGCCGTATTCGAATTCCTTCGCGCCGGTGGCCTCGAGATCGGCCAGCGCGCAGATGCGCCAGGGCGAGGTTGTATTCATCCGCGCGCGCTCCCATGCGAAATCGCGGCTTGGGCGATTTCGCGGTAAGCAGCGCCCTTGCGCTGCGGCGTCATCGCGCCGATCCGGCGTCGACGACGGCGAGCGCGGTCATGTTGACGATGCGGCGGACCGTGGAGGTGGGCGTCAGGATGTGCGCGGGCTTGGCGGCGCCGAGCAGGATCGGCCCGACCGTGATGCCCTGGCCGGTCGTGATCTTGAGCAGGTTGAACGCGATGTTGGCCGCATCGAGATTCGGCATGATCAGCAGGTTGGCCTCGGCGCTGAGCCGCGCGTGCGGCATGACCCTCTCGAGAATGGCGTGCGAGAGCGCGGCGTCGGCATGCATCTCGCCCTCGACTTCGAGCGGGAAATCGAGCTCGGCCGCCCGCGCTTCGACGCGCGCGAGCGCCTGGCGCATCTTGCGCGACGAGGGCGTGTCGGCCGAGCCGAAATTCGAATGCGACAGCAGCGCCACGCGCGGCGCGAAGCCGAAGCGGCGAACCTCTTCCGCCGCGAGGATCGTCATCTCCGCGATCTGATCCGGCGTGGGATCGGCGTTCACGTAGGTGTCGCAGAGGAACACCGTGTGCTTCGGCAGCATCAGCAGGTTCATGGCCGCGAAGCCGGTGACGCCGCGCCGCTTGCCGATCACGTTCTCGATGTGCACGAGATGCGCGGCGTAGCGGCCGAACGTGCCGCACAGCATGCCGTCGGCCTCGCCGCGGCGCAGGATCATGCAGGCGATGAGCGTGGAGCTGCGCAGGATCGCGGCCTTCGCATCGTCGCGGCGCACGCCCTTGCGCTCCATGATCTGGTGATACTCGCTCCAGACCTCGCGGTAGCGCGGATCGTTGTTGGGATCGATCAGCTCGAAATCCCGGCCCGGCTGGATGCGCAGCCCCATGCGCTCGATGCGGCTTTTCACGACGTCGGGCCGGCCGACGAGGATCGGCTGCGCCAGCCCTTCGTCCTTGACGATCTGCACCGCGCGCAGCACGCGCTCTTCCTCGCCTTCGGCGTAGATGATGCGCTTCGGCGCCTTCTTCGCCGCGGCGAAGACCGGCTTCATCACGATGCCGGAGTGATAGACGAACTGCGCGAGGCGCTGGCGATAGGCGTCGAGATCGGCGATCGGGCGCGCGGCAACGCCACTGTCCATCGCGGCCACGGCCACCGCCGGCGCGATCTCGGTGATCAGCCGCGGATCGAACGGGCGCGGGATCAGGTAATCCGGGCCGAAGCGAAGCTCCTCGTCGCCGCCATAGGCCGAGGCGACGACGTCGGACTGCTCGGCCTGCGCGAGCGCCGCGATGGCGCGCACGGCGGCCACCTTCATCGCCTCGTTCACCTGCGCGGCGCGCACGTCGAGCGCGCCGCGGAAGATGAACGGGAA
>CAZUYG010000250.1:0-5651 GCA_964624265.1 uncultured Candidatus Odyssella sp. | reverse complement strand
CTGACGCGGACTATGCCGAAACCCGCCCCGGCCCGCAGTGAAGCCGTTCACCTGCCATTCATGAACCGGATCACACCCCGCCAGCGCATCAATGACCGGCGTCGGCGCCCCACACCTGGCGCAGGCGATCGTCGCGGCCGCAGTTCTGGCGGTAGAATTTGTAGCGCACCGGATTCTTCACGTAGTAGTCCTGGTGATAGTCCTCGGCCGGATAGAATTTCGTCGCGAGCACGATTTCGGTGACGACCGGCTTCTTGAGCTTCGCTTCGACCTGCTGCTTCGAGGCTTGCGCAAGGCGGAGCTGCGCCTCGTCGCGCACGAAAATGCCGGTGCGGTAGGAATCGCCGCGATCGCAGAATTGCCCGCCCGCATCGAACGGATCGACGTTGTGCCAGAACACCTCGAGCAGCTTCTCGTAGGTGACCTTGGTGGGGTCGTAGACCACCTGCACCGCTTCGGCGTGGCCGGTATCGCCCTCCACGACCTGGCGATAGGTGGGATTGACCTTCTTGCCGCCGGTGAAGCCGGACGTCGTGGAGATCACGCCGGGCAGCTTGTCGAACGGCGGCTCCATGCACCAGAAGCACCCGCCGGCGAAGATGGCGACCGCGCGCTGTTCCGCGGGCGCGCCCTGTTGCGCCAGCGCCGCCACGGGCGCCACCGCCAGCGCGAGGGCGAGCAGGAATTTCCGGACCATCGCGGGCCTCCTCTTCCATAAACCGAGGACGATGGCATGCCCGAGAACGGCGCTCGCGCGCCAATGACAAGCGCGCGACCGGCCGTGATCGTCTCCCATCTTGCGCCCAATCGGCCTGCTGCAGCGCAGCAAATTTGATGCTCCGGCAGCGCCGGTGGTGGCTGATGACATAGTGTAAAATACTGAAAACAAACATTATTGGGAAATTGCCCATCTATTTTCCCAACTATTTCATGGGCAGTTATATGGTTGACCGGCCCCGCCCGATCGCTTCGAATTGCCGGTGGCACGGATGCCCCCCGCCCCGGCGAGGATGGGCGCCGGCCGGTCCTTAGGGAGGATTGCCGTGAACGCCGAAGAACTGCTCCGCGAAATTTCCGACTATTGCCGCGCGACCCGCATCGCCGAATCGACGTTCGGCCGCCGCGCCGTGAACGACGGCAAGCTGGTGAGCCGCCTGCGCTTCGGCGGGCGCATCACGATCGAGACCGCCAACCGCATTCGCGACTTCATCACGGCGCATCCGCCGGGCACGAACGGATCGAGCGTGATCATCGAGCGCAAGGCGGCGGCGCCCGGCGCACCCGCGTTCACACCCGCGCTGCCGCAAGGCTCCGGCAGCCCGCCGGGGGGCAAGCCCGCGGGCGACCAGGAAAAGAATTTCCGCTTCTTCGACAACCGGCAGAAGTATCTGCTGTTCGTCAACACCTGCTCCGAGAAGTGGATGATCGCCGACCGCGTGAGCCTGGAGCTCGGCAACATCCACCCGCGCCCGCCCGCCGTGCGCCTGTTCGACGCCGGCGTCGGCGACGGCACCGTGCTGACGCGCGTGATGCGCGCGCTGCACGACCGCTATCCGGCAATGCCGTTCTACGTCGTCGGCAAGGAGATCAGCCTCGAGGACGTGCGCCTCGCGCTCGAGAAGATGCCCGACCGCTTCTACGAGCACCCGGCCTCCGTGCTCGTGATGACGAACATGTACTACGCCGAGGCGCCGTGGCTGACGCCGAATTCGGTGGCGGCGGCGACGAGCCTCGTCTGGCACGAAGTGTCGCTCACCGGCACGACCTCGCACGAGTTCGAGCGGCAGATCACGGCCCTGCAGCCCTTCCTCGCCGACAATTGGAAGGCGCGCGTGAGCCCGAAGAGCGGCAACCCGGTTTACGAGAAGCCGGTGGTGCTCGTGATCTATCGCGACGACCACAAATTCCTGCTCGACAGCGTGCTGCCGCGCCGCGGCCAGGGCCGCGCCGACTACGACCTGGTGATGGCCTCGCAGCCCTATCGCGCCCGCGCCTCGGTGGACTTCAAGGCGCAGAAGGTGATCGCGCCGCTGACGCGCGGCCTCGCGCCGGGCGGGCGCCTGATCGGCATCCATTCCGCCGGCAAGGATCCCGGCCTCGAGATCATCCAGCGGGTGTGGCCGGGCGAGAACCCGTTCGTCACCGACCGCCACGAATTGCTGAAGGCGACGAAGAACGAGCTCGGCGCGCTGGCGCGCGACTTCAATTTCAACGCCTATGCCGACGACCGCTCGCTGTTCCGCTACGACATGCACACGCTGCCGAACGAGATCAGCTCGTCGATCGGCACCTCCACGCTGTTCGCGGCGTGGAACGCGGCGATCTACGTGGCGCAGATCGAGGATCAGCGGCTCGAAGGCGTCGTCGGCGACCGCGCCTATCTCGACGCCACGCGCGACGTGCTTCAGAAGCACGGCGCGCTGTGGTTCTACGACGAATCCTTCGTGATCTCGCGCAAGCGCGACTAGCGGGTTGGGTCCCGTGACCTTGGCGCGCGCGACGGACGGCACGGCCGGCGCCCCCGCGGCGCCTGACGCCGGCGGGCCGGCCGCGCGCGTCGCGTCGCTGGCCAGGGGCTTTTCGCTCGAGGTTTCGAGCCGCAGCGCGCGCGATCTGGATGCGTGCCTGACGCATCTCGAAAAGGGCAGCGACGTCTACATCAACTTCATCGCCGGCGACGATCTCGGCGCGAAGGTGCGCTGCGCGGCGGCGCTGAGGGCCAGCGGGTTCCGCCCCGTGCCGCACATCGGCGCGCGCCACCTGCATAGCGCGGCGCAGCTCGACGATCTGCTCGCGCGCTTCGCCGGAGACGCCGGCGTGGAGCGCGCGCTGCTGATCGGCGGCGACGCCGCTGCGGCGGCCGGACCGTTCGATTCGAGCCTCGCGGTTCTGCAGAGCGGCCTGCTCGCCAAGCACGGGTTCCAGGCGGCCGGCTTCGCCGGCTATCCGGAAGGCCATCCGCAGATCGCCGAGCCCGTGCTGAAGCGCGCGCTGGCGGACAAGCTCGCGCTGGCGGCGCAGCAGGGGCTCGAAGCGTTCGTCGTGACGCAGTTCTGCTTCGACGCGGCGGCGGTTTCGGCCTGGCTCGCGGGCCTGCGCCGCGACGGCGTCTCGGCGCCGGTGCGCATCGGACTCGCCGGCCCGGCCAATCTGGCGACGCTCGTGCGCTTCGCGATCCGCTGCGGCGTCACCAATTCGATCCGGGCGCTGACCGGGCGCGCCGACCGCTTCCTGCGCCTCGTCAGCGACAGCGCGCCCGATGCGCTCGTGCGCGGACTCGCCGAGAACGCGCCCGGCATCGCAGGGCTGCATTTCTTTCCGTTCGGCGGCGTCGCCAAGACGGCGCGCTGGGCCAACGCGCTGAAACGCGGACGCTTCCGCGCGAACGAAAGCGGCGGCCTGGACGTGGAAATCTGAGCGGCCGCGGCCGCGCGCGGCCCTTGGCGCCGGCGTGAATGCGCGCTTGCTTCACGCCACCTTGCGCGCTTCGCCGGGAAGGATCGCGGCCGGCGCGAGGCGCTCCGCGGGAAATCGGACCGAGACGGTCGTGCCCTTGCCCAGCTCGCTTTCGATCGCGATCGCGCCGCCATGCGCCTCGACCAGCGTCTTCACGAGCGCCAGGCCGAGGCCGGTGCCGGGATCGCCGCGCGGCGCCTGATCGAGCTGCACGAAGGGCTGCAGCGCGCGCGGCACGTCTTCCGGCGTCATGCCGATGCCGGTGTCGCGCACCTGGACGAGCAGGCCGCCGCCGTGCTCGACCGCGCCCGACAGAACGACCTTGCCGCCGGCGGGCGTGAACTTCACGGCGTTCGAGAGCAGGTTGAGCACGATCTGGCGGAAGCGCGTGGGATCGGCGCGCAGCGCGGGAAGACGCGCGGACGCGTCGACCGTGAGCGAGACGCTCCCGTTGCGCGCCTGCGGCTCGACGAGCTGGCCGCAGTTCTTGAGCGTGCCGGCGAGATCGATCACGCCTTCGTTCAGCGCCTGCGCGCCGACTTCGATCTTGGCCACGTCGAGGATGTCGTTGATGAGCTGCAGCAGATGCGAGCCGCTGCGGTTGATGTCGGCCACGTACTGCTTGTATTTCGGCCCGCCGACCGGGCCGAAGATCTCGCTGCGCATGATGTCGGAGAAGCCGATGATCGCGTTGAGCGGCGTGCGCAGCTCGTGGCTCATATTGGCGAGGAAGCGCGTCTTGGCGCGGTTCGCCTCGTCGGCGCTGTCGCGCGCTTTCCGGAGCGTGTCGGCCATGCGCGCGTTGCCGAGCAGCAGCAGCACGCGGTCGATCGTGTGCGCATGCAGCGCGTGCGCGAGGTAGACGAACGCCGAGACCCAAACCGCGAGCAGCGTGGCGGTGAACAGATGCGCGGGCGCGCCGTCGAATGCGAGGCGGAGCCCGAACGGCAGGACGGCCGGCAGCACGAAACCGTAGAAGGCCGGCAAATACGCGGTATAGCCCGTGAGCGCGGCAGCCGAGAGGCCGGTGACCAGGAACACGAGCACGATCATCAGCACGGCGTCGGTCGGCGCGAACAGGACGACCGTGCCGATGCCCCACAGCACGCCCGAGAGCAGCGTGCCGAGCGCGAACGTGCCGCCCCAGGCGCGCGCCTCGTCCGCCGTTCGCGTGCGCTCGAAGTAGCGCCGGCAGTGCACCCAGCGCACGATGGACGCGGCGATGAGAAGCGCGGTCCAGGAGACGAGCGTCTCGCTGGCGACGCTGCGCCAGAATATCCCGGCGACCAGGACCGCGACGGCCATCTCGATGACCAGAATTCCCGGCGCCTGCACGAACAGGCCGCGCACGACCTCGGCGCGCAGTTCGGCCTGCGCGGCCGGCTCGAGCGGGCCGCTGCGATCGGCGCGGAATGCGCGCAGCAGAAGCTCGTAGCGCGTCGGCTCGCGGGTTTGGCCGCGGCTGGTGATGGCAAGCGCGATATCGCCGAGGGGCATGGTGGTCGGGCGTGCTTCCGGCGTGAGGCGGAACGGGGGATCGTTTACCAATCCCGACACTGGCCCGCGGACGGTTAAGATTGGCTTTACTCGCGCTGCCGCCATTGAGCGCGTATTTTCCAATTTGCCGGCGCCGCGCGGTGCGTCGCGGCGGGGGACCGGCACCCTTGGCAGGGGCCGGTGGCTTCCACTAGCGTCCGGCGCACATGCAGCATTCCGCCCCGATCGTCCTCGCCAAGCCGGAGGCGCCGCTTGCGCCGGAGGAACGCGCGCGGCTGCGCTCGCGCGTGCCGGCGGCGCGGCACTGGCGCAACTGGCGCCGCAGCGGCGCGGCGCTTTCGGTGATGCTGCACGTCGCGGTGGTGGCGGGACTGACGCTGAGCGTGCCCGTTTTCGGACGGCCGGCGCCCGCCGAGGACGCGATCCCGGTCGAGATCGTGCAGCGCCCGCCGGAAAAGAAACCGCCGGAGCCCGAAGAGCCGAAAAAGACGGAAGAGAAAAAGCCCGAGCCGCCGAAGGCGCCGGAAGAGCCGAAGAAAGCGGAGGAACCGACAAAAGCGGTGGGACCGAAGCCGCCGGCGACGCCGGAGACCAAGGCCCTGCCGGCGCCGCCCAAGCCGCCCGCGCCCTTGCCCGCCGCGAAACCCGCGCCGGAGCCGGCGGCGCCACAGCTTGAAGCCGCGAAACCGCTGCCGGCG
>CAZUYG010000249.1:0-5652 GCA_964624265.1 uncultured Candidatus Odyssella sp. | reverse complement strand
CCTTGGGATCGCGCGAGAGGCCGCGCTTTTCGACTTCGGCGAGATACTGCGCCCACAGCGTCTCGCGATTGCGGCCGATGTCGTAAAGATACTGCCACGAATAGATGCCGCTATCGTGCAGGTCGTCGAACATGATGCGGATCGCATAGTTGCCGACCGGCTCGATCTCGAGAATGCCGACGTGCTGGCGCCCCGCCACGACCTGCTTCTGCGATGGCCCGTGCCCCTGCACCTCGGCCGAAGGGCTTTCGACGCGCAGGAACTCGGCCGGATAGGAGAAGCGCGCGCCATCGTCGAAATCGATCTCGAGGCGCTTCTCGGCCTTCTTCAGGCGGATCTCGGTCGGCCAGTGCTCGGTGCCGTAGCCCATGCGGCGCGCGCTACTCGCTCACCTTCAGCGGCCGGGCTTCGTCCTGCAGCATGATCGGAATCCCGTCGCGGATCGGATAGGCGAGGCCGGCGGCGTCGGAGATCAGCTCCTGCTTCTCGGCGTCGTAGCGCAGGCGCGTATGCGTCACCGGGCAGACGAGGATCTCGAGCAGCTTCGGATCCACCTGCGCACCCCGCGTCTCGGGGGCGCGCGGCTCGGCGCGCGGTGCGCCTTCGGATTCGGGCGGTTTCGGATCGGCCATGTCAATTCATCCGGCTGGGCTGCTCACCTTTATCCGCGCCGCGGCCCATGGCAAGCAGCGAGATCAGCACGCGTCCGCGCTCGGCGGCATCGGGCGCCTCGAGCAGCGCCTGCTTCTCGATCGCGTTGAACGGGCACATCGCGGCGAGCAGCACGACGAGATCGGCCGTGCAGGTGCCTTCGACGGCTTTCCAGTCCGCGGCGAATTCGTTGCGCGCGAGATAGGATTTGAGGGCCTCGATCAGTGCGGGCCGGTCGAACGCGCTTTCGGCGGGCGGCTCGAAATCTCCGAGATACGGGGCCCAGTCCGGCTCGACGCGGCGATAGCCGCGCTGCGGCGGCAATTCGCGCGCGATCGCGAAGCGGCAGATGCCGGTGAGGTTGATGAGATAGCGCCCGTCGCTGGTCTCGGTGAACGACGTGATCTTGCCGACGCATCCGGTGCCGTACACCGCCGGCGCGTCGTCGGGTGCGATGCGCTCCTTCACCCTCGGCTGGATCATGCCGATGAGGCGCAGGCCGCCCATCGCGTCCTCGATCATCGCGCGGTAGCGCGGCTCGAAGATGTTGAGCGGAAGCTGGCCGCCCGGCAGCAGCAGCGCGCCCTGCAGCGGGAACACCGGCAGGATGTTCGGCAGATCGGCGGGCGTCAGCGACGCCATGGGCAATTCCCGCGAAGCCGGAGGGGCGGATCCGCTCAGGAGAATAGGATCGCCGAAAGGCCGCGGCGACCCTTCACGGTCAATTCGTTGGTGGGGCCGAGCGCCTCGAACAGCTTGAGCAGCTCCTTGCGCGCCGCGTCCTCGTTCCAGTCGCGCTTGCGCTTCACGATCTCCAGCAAATGCTGGATCGCGCCTTCGGCATGGCCGCCGGCATAAAGCGCGAGCGCGAGGTCGTAACGTGCCTGATGGTCGTTCGGATCCTTCGCGAGCTTGTCTTCGAACGCGCCGAGATCGCCGGCCTTGGCGCCGGCCTGGGCCGCGCGCTCCGCGAGATCGAGCGCGGCTTTCGCGGCGTCGTAGTCCGCGCCCTTCTTGGCCTCGGGCGGCAAGGCGTCGAGCATCTGCTTCGCCTGCTCCGTTTCGCCGAGCGCCACCGCCGCGCGCGCGAGTCCGAGTTGCGCCGGCACGTTGTCGGGCTCCTGGTCGAGGATGCGCGCGTAAAGGCTGGCGGCGGTTCCCGCGTCGCCCTTGTTGAGCGCCTCCTTGGCCATCGCCAGCACCTGGTCGAGCTGCGAGGGTCCCTGCGCGGCGCCCTTGCCGCCTTTCACGAGCGCGTCGATGAACTGCTTCAGCTGGCTTTCGGGCAGCGCGCCCACGAAGCCGTCCACCGGGCGGCCGTCGCGGAACGCGAACACGGCGGGGATCGACTGGATGCGAAACTGCGCGGCAAGCTGCTGGTTCTTGTCGACGTCGAGCTTCACGAGCTTGACGGCGCCCTTGGCCGCCTTCACGAGCCGTTCCAGCAGCGGGCCCAGTGTTTTGCACGGTCCGCACCAGGTCGCCCAGAAATCGACGATCACCGGCTGGCGCTTCGACTCCTCGATCACGTCCTTGGCGAAGTTCTTGGTGTCGGTGTCCTTGACGAGCACCGCGCCGTTGCCCGCGGCCTGTCCGCCGCCGATGATGGTCTGCATCGCCCGTATGCCCTAAACGTTGCTTGCCGCCCGACCCGGAACCGTGGGAGGCGATCCCGTTGCCGGCATGGCCGGCCCGGGACTTTTTGAGGGCCCAGCCGGGCCCGAATGCGCGGAATTTGGCCGCTGGCGGGCCGAGTTACAAGGCCCCGGAGCGGGGCGGGGGAGAGCGATGGATTTGAGCGAACTGGCGGGCCCGTGGGCCGCCTACGACATCGAGCGCTTCAATCCGCCGCGGCCCGAGGTGATGGAGGGCTACCGAACCGCGAGCCGCGAAGCCAAGGCGCCGCGCATGGTGCTGGGCGAAGCGTACGGCCCCGGCGAGCGCGAAAAGCTCGATCTGCTGGCGCCGGCGGAAAACGGCGTGCCGGCGATCGTGTTCATTCACGGCGGCTATTGGCGCGCCGGCGCGCGCGAGGATCGGCGCTATCCGGCAAACTTCTTCGTGCCGCGCGGAATTGCCTGGATGTCGCTCGGCTATCCGCTCACCGGTACGACGCCGCTGCCCGGCATTGTCGACAGCATCCGGCGCGCGGCCGCGTATCTGAAACACAATGCCGAGCGGCTGGGCCTCGATCCGGCGCGGCTCGTACTCCTCGGCAATTCGGCCGGCGCCCATCTCGCGGCGATGGCCATGCTCACGGCGCCGGAAGCGCCGGCCTGGCGCGGCGCCGCTCTCATCAGCGGCGTCTACGACCTCGTGCCCTATGTCGATTTCGAGATCGCCCCGGCCAGCGGAATCACGCGGGCGAACGCTGAAAGCCTGAGCCCGCTGCGGCAGCGCCGCCCGCTCTCGCTGCCGGTGGCGCTCACCCTCGGGGAGCACGAGCCGCCGATGTTCCACCGGCACACGGACCTGTTCGCCGCTCATCTCGCCGCGCTCGGCGCCAAGGTCGAGCGCATTCCCGGCCCTGGCCACGATCATTTCAGCATTATCGGCGAACTCGGCCGCGACGGCCCGTTCACGCGCGCGCTGCTGAAGATGGCCGGGTAGAGGCGGAGGCCCTCTCTACGCGGGCTCGCGCGCCGGCAGCGCGAGCAAGCGTGGCGCGTGTCCGATTGCCTCGAGGAAGCGCAGGAAATCCGCACGCGCGATCGCCGTCGTCGCTTCGTTGGTGAGCGGGTGAAAGTTCAACGTGTCGTGGCGCATCAGGCCTTCGTCGAGCACGAAGCTCACCTGCCCGTCCGCATCGTTGACGAGGCCGAACGGCGTCACCGCGCCGGGGATCACGCCCAAATGCCGCATCAGCCGCTCGGGCGAGCCGAACGAAACCCGCCCGCTGGCGCCCAGCGCCGTGCCGAGCGCCTTCAGGTCGATCGGCCGATCCTCCTCGGCCGTCACCAGCCACATGCGGTCCTTTTTGTCCTTCAGGAACAGGTTTTTCGTATGCCCGCCGGGCAGTTCGCCGCGCAGCGTCTTGCTCTGCTCCACCGTGAACAGCGGCGCGTGCCTGACGGTCGTCGTCCGAATGCCGAGGGTGGCCAACTTGGCGAAAAGGTCGTCGGGCGAAAGGGGCATGCGACATGGCCTACCGCCTTCTGCTGCGCTGCGAAAGTGCCTTGAAAAGAGTCGCTTGCTGGCTAATATCCGCGCCCTTGCCGGCCGCCCGCAGCCTATGCGGCGCCTGCCGGACCGCGTGGAGCGCGGGAGTAGCTCAGTGGTAGAGCATCACGTTGCCAACGTGAGGGTCGTGGGTTCAAGTCCCATCTCCCGCTCCATTCTTTCCGGCCGTTAGCCGGACTGCAAAATCACAATTTTCCCTGTTCAGAGGCGAGCGCGCCGCAAGACGCCGCGCCTATGGTCATACAGCCGAACCGTGCAGATATTTTACAAGACTCGCGCAATAGGAATTGAGGGCGCGCCAAGCAATATGATAAGATTCGCATAGTAATACCGGGGATTCTTGAGAAAGAGGGCAAGCAATGGTGAAAACGAGCCTTGGGTTCGTCTTGGCCGCCCTTGTGTTGGGCGGCTGCGTTTATGAGCAAACGGCCTCGCGCGACGAAGGCAATTACCGAGACGAGCGCGCCCGCGAGGATCGAGCCATACGCCAGGGCCGCGAAGTGCGCGAATCCGAGATTTCGCCCCGCCCGGTGCGTGCCCCGACGCCGATCGTTTCGCCCGCGCCGCGCGGCCCGGCCCAGCAGGCCACGGCGCCCGAACCGGATCGCATGCGGGCCGAAGACCTTGGCCGCCTCGCGCCCGGCACCGGCGTCGCCGGACCGGAAGCCGAGCCCGAGCGCTTCGCCCGCCGCACGCCGACTCCGCCCGCGCGGCTGTTCGTGCAGGCCGCGTCTTTCGTCACGCGCGAGGAGGCCGAACGCACGCGCCGCTCGCTTGCCGGCCTCGGCCGTACCGGCGTCTATACCGCCTATGTCGACGATCAGCTCCGTTATCGCGTACGTGTCGGCCCGGTGGCGACGCCCGAGCGCGGCGAAAGCGTCCGCGCCGCCCTGGTACGCCGGGGCTTCGGAGATGCGATCATCGTCCGCGACTGACGCCGCGCACGGATTCGCCGCGTAAACATCGAAACACGAACGAACCGGGGCGCGCAGGGTGCGCCGGTTCCGAACAATTTGTCGCCGTTCCTGCGCGTTCTGAAATGACCCGGCGTCGATCCCGGTCTCGCGCCATTTCCTGCCGGCGGGCATCGGATTATCGTGTCACGCCTGCGTCGCAATTGGCGCGCAGATTGTGACCGGGCGCGGCGTGCGCGCCATCGATTCCCGACGTAAGGTGGCGCGTATGGACAAGCCAGCCAAGGGTTTCACCCGCCTCAAGGGCCAGCTCAGCACCAAGGCGCTGCTGATCGAGGCCGCGGCCGCGCGCGCCGATGACGCGGCGCTCGCAGAATTCGTACCGTTGTTCTTCGCGCATGTCTCCGGCCGCGATCTCGAAGGCCGTAGCGCCGAAGAGCTGCACGCCGCCGCGGCCGCGCTTTGGGCCGAGGGCGCCGTCCGCGCCCCCGGCGCGCCCAAGATCGCGGTCGCCAATCCTGCGGGCACGCGGCGCACGGTCGTTTCGATCGTCAACGACGATATGCCGTTCCTGGTCGATTCGGTCGGTGCCGAGATCGCGCGCCAGGGCTTCGCAACGCACCTGATCATTCATCCGATCCTCCGCGTGCGCCGCGATGCCGCCGGACGGCTCATCGAACTCGCGGAGAAGGGCGCCAAGGACGTCGCGACCGAATCCTGGATGCGCATCGAGATCGACCAGTGCCTCGACGAGGCGCGGCTCGCCCGGCTGCGCGACGGCCTCGAGCGCGTGCTCGGCGACGTGCGCGCCGCGATCGAAGATTGGCAGCCGATGCTGGCGCGGGCCAAGGCGATCCTGCGCGAGCTGTCCGACGAGCCGCCCGGCCTCGCCGCCTACGAGATCGAC
>CAZUYG010000248.1:0-5690 GCA_964624265.1 uncultured Candidatus Odyssella sp. | reverse complement strand
CTTCCTTGCGGACCGCGTCGGCGTCCTTGAGCTTCGAATCGGCCTTGGGCTTCTCTTTCAGCAGCGCCGCTTCGTCGACCTCGGCGGTCAGCGCCACCCAGAATTTCTTGTCGACCTCCGCCATGCGCGCCTTGATCACGAGGCCGTCGAAGGTGCGCCAGGTACCGGTGCCGATGCCGTTCTTGTCGAAGTCGATGTCGCCGGCCTTCTTCACGTCGTCGAGATTCACGCCGTCGATCGCCTCGGCGACATAGCTCACCGTGCGCGCTTCCTTGGGCTTGCGGCCGGCCGGAAGGTTCTTGACCGCGAATTCCTTGTCGTCGGCCTTTTCCTTCGCGATGTGGAGCACGAGCTCGCCCTTAGGGCTTTTCGTTTCCACCTCCTTCACGCGGTCGACCTTGACGTCGACGACACTCCGCACGATCCAGTCGAGCGGCTCCGACTTGAGCGAGGGGTCGCCCTCGGCGAGCCACGCCTGGTCGCTGCCCGCCTTGCGGACGTAGACCATTTCCTTGCCGAGGATCACGTTCGTCGTGTTGGCCTTGCCGTAGATCACGTCGGCCAGGACCTTGCCGTCCTTGTCCTTGACGGTGAGCTGTTTCGACTGGGCGTCCTTGCCCTTGGGGTCTTCGAGCTCCAGCTTGGCGAGGCGCGACGCCTCCTTCGTCTTGGCCTCGTAGGGCCGCAATTCGGTCAGCGAGAAGAGCGCCTTCCGGACCTGCGCCGCTTCGGCGGGATAATCCGACATCTCCTTCACCACCCACGCGCCGTCCTTCTGATAGACGGTGAAGGTCTTGCCCTTGGCGGTCACGGCGAGGCTGGCCGCGCTGTTGACCGTCTTGGGGTCGAGATTGGGGAACATGCGCTCGCCGGGCGCGATGCGCTCGCTGACCGGCGCCGGCGTCAGATACACGGTGGCGCCGATGACGAGGACGGTGAGGCCCGACAGGGCGTAGAGCGTCTTGCTGTTCATCGCGATTCTCCCGGCCTCAGCTCGTCTCGTAGCGGCGGCGGCGGCGCTGGTAGCGGACGAGGCCCACGATCAGCGCGATGAGGCCGACCACCACCGGCACGGCGCCGATGTTGGCGAGCTTCAGCGAGCGGTCCATCGCCTCGTAGTCGCGCCGCGCCTCGAACTGCACGGCGCGCTGCTCGCGGCGGATGCGCAGCAGCTCGCGCGTGAACTGGACGACGGCCGCCTGCTGTTCCGCGGTGAGCTCGATCTTGCCGTCCGCGCCCTTCGTCCGCACGTCCTTGAGCTTGTCCTGGATCTCCTTGTAGCGCTTCTCGAGATCGGCGCGCTGCGCGCGCAGGCGCTTCTCGGCGTCCGACTGCAGCTGCTCCACCTTCGTGAACGGCCGCGCCGCGATGCCCTTGCCGCGCAGGCCCTTCAGCGCGTTGGCGCCGGAGAGCTGGTCGAGCGCGAACATCAGGAAATCCGCGTTGCCCGTGTAGGGGATGCGGACCGTCTCGCCGAAGAAATTCTGCTCCCGCGCCCAGAACTGCTCCTGCAGGAAATCGACGTCGGCGACGACGACGACGTCGATGTCGCCTTTCGATTCCTTGAGCGCCTCGTCCTTCTTCGGCTCCTCTTTCTTCGGCTCGTCCTTCTTGGCCTCGTCCTTCTTCTCGCCTTCTTTCGCCGGCTCGTCTTTTTTCGTCTCTTCCTTTTTGGGTTCTTCCTTGGGTTTCGGCGCGCCCTCGGGGAAGGCGGATTTCACCTTGCCGGTGATGCGCACGGCGAGGTTCAGCTGCTCCTTGCCCGGTTTGTATTCGCGCAGCAGGGCGAGCACGTCCGGCTGCATCCGCAGCTTGTTGGCGTCGGTCTCCGAGCCGGTCGCCGTCGTGAACAGCAGCGGCGTGATCTTGGTCGCGGCGTCCTTGGCGGAGACGATGATGCCGCTCGAGGCCATGACGATCTGGTTGATCCCGGCGGTGATCGGATCGCTGCGGTTGATGTTGTTGCCCGTGCCGGTGCCGGCGCGGAGATCGAGCCAGGCGACGTAGCGCGCGGCGACCGGGCGGCCGCCTTCGCCCGCGGCGTTGACGCGCAGCGCGCGTTCCGCGTCGGTCGCGACCTTGTCGGCCTTGATCTCGATGCCCCACTGCTTGAACAGCTTCGGGAGGTCCGAGCCCGGGCCGACCATGCCGCCGCCGAACATCGTGCGCCGGCGCGGCGCCGATTCCGGCACCGGGTCGACGAGGACGACGGCCTTGCCGCCCTTGAGGACGTATTGGTCGATCGCGAACAGAACCTTGTCGTCGAGGGCGGCCGGATGCGCGATCAGCAGCACGTCGACGTCGTCGGGGATCTTCTCGTCCGAGATCATCTTCGTCTCGAACACGCCGCCGATTTCGTTGTAGATCGGCCAGGGCGGCTGCATGCCGCCGGGCGTGAATTGGCCCTGCAGCGGCAGGCTGGTGATGATGCCCACCACCTTCTTTTTGGTGGTCGAAAGGTTGCGGATCAGCCGCGTCAGATCGTATTCGATGAAGGGCTCGCGGCTGGGGTGGAAGAACGCGATCTTGTCGCTTTCGTCCACGGTGTTCGTGCCGACGAGGCCGAAGAACACCTGCTCGCCGCTCTGGTCCACCGGCACGGCCTGCACGCCGAACGCCACCGCGCGGTCTTCGTCCTCGGAGAACGGCGCGGGATTCAGGATCTCGAGCCGGATCTTGCCGCGCGAGAGCGCCGCATAACGCTCGAGCAGCGCGCGCACGCGGGCGGCGTAGGCGCCGTAGGTCGGCACGGTCTCGCCGAGCTTGGTCGAATAGAAGAAGCGCAGCGTCACCGGCTCCTGCATCTCGCGCAGGGTTTTGAACGTGCCTTCCGAGAGCGTGAACGTCTTGTCCTGCGTCAGGTCGAGCGCCACGCCGCGCACGCCGACGTTGGACAGCGCGTTCAGTGCGGCCAGGAATACGAACGAGACGATGAGCGTGGCGATGAGAATTCCGCGGCGGGATTTCATGGCCTACTGCCCCTTCTTGAGCTCGAGCACGAGCGTGGTGGCGTAGAGGAACACGCCCATGACCGAGAGGAAGAAGATGAGGTCGCGCAAGTCGATGACGCCCTTCTTGATCTGGTCGAAATGGTTCAGGAAGCTGAACGAGGCGACGAGATCGACGAGGCTCTGCGGCAGCAGGCTGGCCGCGAAGCCGAGCACGATGTTCGTGCCGCCGAGCGTGAACAGGAAGCAGATCGCCGCCGCGAGCACGAACGCGATCACCTGGTTCTTGGTCGCCGCCGAGAGGCACGAGCCGATCGCGAGATAGGCGCCGGCCATCAGGAAGCTGCCGATATAGCCGGCGAGGACGGCGCCGTTGTCGGGCTCGCCGAGATAATTGACCGTCAGCCAGATCGGGAACGTTAGCACCAGCGCCACGCCGGCGAAGAACCATGCCGCCAGGAACTTGCCCAGCACGGCGTCCCACAGTGTCACCGGCATCGTCAGCAGGAACTCGACCGTGCCGGATTTCCGTTCCTCGGCCCAGAGCCGCATCGAAATGGCCGGGATCAGGAACAGATAGAGCCAGGGGTGGAACGTGAAGAAGGCCTCGAGATCGGCCTGGTTCCGGTCGAAGAAATTGCCGATGTAGAAGGTGAGCGCGCCGGCCAGCGCGAGGAACACGATCAGGAAGACGTAGGCGACCGGCGTCGTGAAATACGAGACGAACTCGCGCTTGAAGACGGCCGAGACGTTGCGGAGACGGAGGCTCATGCGCGGACTCCCTCGGCCGCGGCCGCGGGCCGGCGTTCGCCGGGCCGCGTGATCTCGCGGAAAACGTCTTCGAGATGGCCGCGCGCGAAGATGATGTCGTCCACCGGCCACGACTTGTCGCGCACGAAGCCCTCGACCGTCGAATAGATGACTTCGCCCGGTTTCGGCAGCACGCGCAGGCCGCCCGGGACCGCTTCCACGCCCTCGACGCCCGGCAGCGTGATCAGCATCTGATGCGCCGCCGCGGGCACCGCGCGCATCTTGAGCGTCACCGCCTGGTGGGTCCGCGAGCGCGCCTCGAGATCCTTGGGCGTCCCGTCGGCGACGACCTTGCCGGAAGCGATGATGATCGCCCGCGTGCAGATCGCGTCCACCTCCTCGAGGATGTGCGTCGAGATGATGATCGTCTTCTCGGGCGCCATCTCGCGGATGATCTCGCGCACGTCGTGCTTCTGGTTGGGATCGAGGCCGTCGGTCGGCTCGTCGAGCACCAGCACCTCCGGGTCGTGCAGCAGCGCCTGCGCGAGGCCGACGCGGCGCTTGAAACCTTTCGAGAGCGTATCGATCGGCTGGTTGTACACGCCTTCGATCTGCGCCATCTGCACCGCGCGGTCGATGCGCCGTTTCTGTTCGGCGCCCCTGAAGCCGCGGACGCCGGCGACGAAGCGCAGAAACGCGGCCGGAGTCATGTCGACGTAGAGCGGTGCGCCTTCCGGCAGGTAGCCGAGCCGCCGCTTGGCCGCGATCGGCTCGATCTCGACGTCGTGGCCGCAGACTTTCGCGGTGCCGGAGGTGGGCGCGAGGAAGCCGGTGATCATCTTCATCGTCGTCGATTTGCCGGCGCCGTTCGGCCCGAGAAAGCCCAGCACCTCGCCCTTGTTCACCGTGAAGGTGACGTGGTCGACCGCGCGAATCGGGCCGAAATCCTTCGTCAGAGATTGAACTTCGATCATCTCTCTCGGCCGTGGTTGATATGGTGTAAGCCGTCAGGGCGCGCGTGGGGCCGCGCGTCGTCTCGTGTCCCGGGGCGCTTGCCCGGCCCGTTCGGTGGGGCCGCCCGCGGGGCGGTAGACAGATGGCGCGGAGGCCCTCCTTGTCAAGCGGAAAAGGCCAACGGAACCGCTGGGTTAATGGCCGTGCTTTGCGGCAGACTTGTGACGCGGATCGGCCGGCCGTCCGGCCGCCGCGGCATTGCGGCACGGCCGTCGCCTGCGGCCGGTGCCCCGGCTTCGCCCGCACGTCTAGTCCACGCTAGTATGACCGCATGACTTCGCCGGCCAACCGTCCCTCGCGCACCGCCGTCTTCGTGCAACGTTCGATCCGCCGCCTGCGCGAGATCCCGCTGTTCTTCTGGCACGTGGCCAAGCGCTACTGGCACGACCATTGTTTCCAGAGCGCGGCGGCGATGAGCTACAACTTCCTGTTCGCCGCGATTCCCATGATCGCGGTGGGCCTGGCGATCCTCGCGGCGTTCCCGGTGTTCGACCAGATCCGCGTGGGCTTCCAGGATTTCATCGTCCAATACCTGCTGCCGCAGGCGGGCGAGGATTTCCGCTTCGCGCTCGACGAATTCCTCAAGAACACGCGCAACCTCACCGCCTTCGGCATCGTGGCGCTGGCGATCACGGCGATCATCCTGCTCGACACGATCGAGACCGTGTTCAACCGCATCTGGCGCCAGAGCCAGGTTCGCCCGTTCGTGGCGCGGGTGACGATGTATTGGGCGATCCTGACGCTGGCTCCGCTGCTCGTCGGCGGCAGCGTGGCGCTCTCGGCGATCGTGTTCCGGCAGGGCGGCCTCGCCGACGTGAGCGGCCTCGTCGCCGGCGTGGTCTGGCTGGCGCCGTTCGGGCTGATGATGATCGCGTTCATGATCAGCTATCTGATCATTCCGTACCGGCGCGTCCATTTCCGCGGCGCGCTGGTGGGCGCGGCCGTAGCGGCGCTGCTCTTTCAGGCGCTGCGCTGGGG
>CAZUYG010000247.1:0-5705 GCA_964624265.1 uncultured Candidatus Odyssella sp. | reverse complement strand
TGAAGCGGGCCTTCAAGGTCAAGGACGCCGGCGGTATCCTGCCCGGGCACGGGGGCATGATGGACCGCGTCGACGGAATCGTGGCTGCGTTGGTGGCGGCCGCTGCCGCGATTTGGCTCGCCGGGGGAGATCTGCGTTCATGGCTGTGACCTCGACCGAGAGCGGCCCGCGCCGCATCACGATCCTGGGATCCACCGGATCGATCGGCTGCAACACGATCGACCTCGTCGAGCGCGAGCCCGAAGGCTATTGCGTCGAGGCGCTCACGGCCAACCGCAACGTGACGCTGCTCGCGGAGCAGGCGCGCCGGCTGCGCCCGCGCGTCGCCGTCGTCGCCGACGCCAGCCAGTATCACGCGTTGCGCGAGGCGCTGTCGGGCACGAACATCGAGGTGGCGGCGGGCGAGTCGGCGGTCGTCGAGGCGGCGACGCGGCCGGTGGACTGGATGATGGCCGGGATCGTGGGCGCGGCGGGGCTTGCCCCGACTCTCGCCGGCGTGCGCCAGGGCGCGATCGTCGCGCTTGCCAACAAGGAGACGCTGGTCTGCGCCGGCGAGCTCGTGCTGCGCGAGGTGAAAGCGAAGAGCGCGACGCTGCTGCCGGTCGATTCGGAGCATAACGCCGTGTTCCAGGTGTTCGACTTCGAACAGTCCGACCGCGTGGCGCGCATCATTCTCACCGCCTCGGGCGGTCCGTTCCGCACGAAAAGCCTGGAAGAAATGCGGCGCATGACGCCGGAGCAGGCGGTGGCGCATCCGAACTGGCGCATGGGCGCCAAGATTTCGGTCGATTCGGCGACGCTGATGAACAAAGGCCTCGAAGTGATCGAGGCGTACTATCTGTTCCCGGTGCGAAAGGACCAGGTGGACGTGATCGTCCATCCGCAGTCGGTCATCCATTCGATGGTGGAATACATCGACGGCTCGGTGCTGGCGCAGCTCGGCACGCCCGACATGCGGACGCCGATCGCCTACGCGATGGGCTGGCCGAAACGCATCGCCGCGCCGTCGCCGCGTCTCGACCTGGCCGCCGTCGGCCAGCTCACCTTCGAGCGCCCGGACTACGAGCGGTTCCCGGCGCTGCGCCTGGCGCGCATGGCGCTGGATGCGGGCGGCTCGGCGCCGACCGTTCTCAACGCCGCGAACGAGGTGGCGGTGCTGGCCTTCCTCGACCGCAGGATCGGCTTCCTCGATATTGCCAAAATCGTGGGCGAAACCCTCGAGCGCATCCCGCGCGTCGAGATCGACGATCTCGGCGTGGTGGCCGAAATCGATCGGGAGGCGCGCACGATCGCCGGCGAAATCGTTGCGCGAAATAGAGTTATCAATTGATTACCCGGACTCGCTTCCAATAGACTGAGCGAAGCCGAGAAAAGGCGTGATGGTTAATGCCATGGAGTTCCTGAATCCGCTCTGGAACTACGTTCTTCCATTTCTCGTCATTTTGACGATTCTCGTTTTCGTCCATGAAATGGGCCATTATTACGTGGCGCGGCGCGCAGGCGTGCGCATCGAGGCCTTCTCGATCGGTTTCGGGCCCGAACTGTTTGGCTGGACCGACCGGCACGGAACGCGCTGGCGTTTCGCGGCCATTCCGCTCGGCGGCTACGTGAAGATGTTCGGCGAATCGGAGCGCGAGCTCGACGCCGAGGGCCGGGAAGTGGGGCTGACGCCCGCCGAAAAGGCGATCTCGTTCCAGCACAAGCGACTCGGCCAGCGTGCCGCGATCGTTTTCGCCGGTCCTTTCGTCAACTACCTCTTCGCGCTCCTCGTTCTCGGCATTCTGTTCGCCACGGCGGGCCAGTCGTTCAGTCCGTCGATCATCGGCTCGGTCACGGCGGGCGGACCGGCCGAGAAGGCCGGCATCCGGACGGGGGACAAGGTTCTCCAGGTCGCCGGACAGGACGTCGAGCGCTTCGAGGAGATCGTACAGACACTGGGCATCCGGCCCGGCCAGCGCGTGGCGATGGTCATCGAACGCAACGGCGAGCGCCGCGGCGTCGACGTCGATGTCGGGGTCCGCCTCGTCACCGACAAGCGCGGCAACCAGTCGCCGTTCGGCGAGCTCGGCGCCGGCCCGTTCGTGCCGCCGGTGGTGGGCCGCGTCGTAGCGGGCAGCGCCGCCGAGGCGGCGGGACTGGAGCCGGGCGACGTTTTCGTGAAGCTCAAGGGCGAGAAGATCGAGACCTTCGACGACGTACGCCGGATCGTCACGGCGAACGCCGAGGTTCCGCTCGATCTCGTCGTGCGCCGGGGCGAACGCGAAGTCTCGCTCGTGGTCACGCCGAAATGGCAGACGGGCAAGGACAAGGATGGAAACAGCGTCCGGGTCGGCGGCGTCATCGGCGTATCGCCGCAGGCCGCGTTCCGCAAGCAGCACGGCATCGTCGATTCGTTCGTGCAGGCGGTGCGCGAAACCTACGGGCTCACGGTCGCCACATTCACTGCGATCGGCCAGATGGTGGCGGGGACGCGCAGCACGCGCGATCTCTCCGGGCCGCTGCGGATCGCCGAAATCAGCGGCGACATGGCGCAATATGGCCTCTACAGCTTCTTCTGGTTTCTCGGCGTGCTGTCGCTGCACCTTTGCATAATCAATCTGCTTCCGGTTCCGATGCTCGACGGCGGCCATCTGCTGTTCTACGGACTCGAGGGGCTGCGGGGAAAACCGCTCGGCCGCCGCGCCCAGGAATATGGTTTCCGTATCGGGCTGGCTCTGGTAATAACCCTCATGGTCTTCGCGACCTGGAACGACCTGGTCCACCTCAAGGTCATCGAGTCGATCCGAAGCCTGTTCGTCTAGCGGCAGGCATGTCCGGGTCACGAAACCGCCTCGGCGCTCGTAGGGGAGCTTGAGGGGCGCTCGCAGGGAACGAAGAGGTCAGGGGGAGGCACGTGCGTCATTTCGGACTGTTCGCCGCCGGTATCGTCATGGCCGCGCAGATGTGCGCCGCCGATGCGGTGCAGGCGCAGGCGCGGCGCGGGGACCTCATTCAGCGGATCGCGGTCGAAGGCACGAACCGCATCGATCCCGAGACGGTCGGCTCCTACCTCCAGATCAAGGTGGGCGAGCCCTACGACGCGGCGAAGGTCGACCAGTCGCTGAAGGCGTTGTACGCGACCGGCCTGTTCGCCGACGTGACGATCCGCCGCGAGGGCGCCACGGTCATCGTGCGCGTCATCGAAAATCCGATCATCAACCGCATCGCCTACGAAGGTAACCGCAAGCTCAAGGACGCCGACATCAGCGGCGAAGTCCCGCTGCGCGCGCGGTCGGTCTATTCCAAGGCCGCCGTCGAGGCGGCGGTGAAGCGCATTCTCGAGCTCTATCGCGCGACCGGACGGTTCGGCGCGACGGTGACGCCCAAGATCATCGAGCTTCCGCAGAATCGCGTGAATCTCGTCTTCGAGATCAACGAAGGCGATGTCACGGCCATCCGCCGCATCCGTTTCGTCGGCAACCGCTACTTCTCCGACGGCAGCCTCCGCGAAGAGATCGAAACCAAGGAGAGCGCGTTCTGGCGCATCTTCGGCACGTCGGACGTCTACGACCCCGACAAGCTCGCCGCGGACCGCGAGAAGCTGCGCAAGTTCTACCTCTCGCGCGGATTCGCCGACATGCGCGTCGTCTCGGCCGTCGCCGAGCTCACGCCCGACAAGACGGCGTTCTTCGTCACCTTCACGATCCACGAGGGAGACCGCTACCGCTTCGGCAAGATCGACGTCGTGTCCAACCTGAAGGGCGTGCAGGCCGACGAGTTCAAGCGCGGCCTGCGCGTGCGCGAGGGACGCCGCTTCGACGGCGACGCGATCGAGTCCACGATCGATTCGCTGACGAGCATCGCCGGCACGATGGGCTACGCGTTCGTGCGCGTGAATCCGATCGCCACGCCGGATCGCGAAAAGAAAACGGTCGACATCACCTTCGACGTCCGCGAGGGCCCGAAGGTCTTCGTCGAACGCATCGAGATCCGCGGCAATCTCCGCACGCGCGACGAAGTGATCCGGCGCGAGATGCGCATCAACGAAGGCGACGCCTTCAACGCGGAGCGCATCCGCCTTTCGCAGCGCCGGCTCGTGAACCTCGAGTATTTCGAGAAGGTGGACATCCAGCCGCGCGAGGGCTCGGCGCCGGACAAGGCGGTCATCGTCATCAACGTCCAGGAGAAGGCGACCGGCGAGTTCAGCATCGGCGCCGGTTTCGCCACCGACGAAGGCGTTCTCGGCAGCATCGGCATCCGCGAAAAGAATTTCATGGGGCGCGGCCAGGACCTCGGCGCGTCGTTCTTCATTTCGCAGCGGACGATCGGCGCCGACATCAGCTTCACCGAACCCTATTTCCTCGAGCGCAACCTCGCGTTCGGATTCGACGTCTTCCGGCGCGAACGCGACTTCACCACCGAAGGCGGCTTCGGCACCCGCGAGACCGGCTTCCGCTTCCGGCTCGGGTGGCGCATCACCGAAGACCTGTCGCAGTCGGTCTCCTACGAAGTCAGCGACAAGCGCGTGCGCAATATTTCGTCGACGGCGTCGCCGCTGATCCAGGCCGAGGCCGGCAAGACCACCGTCATGCAGCTCAGTTCGACGCTGACCTACGACACGCGCGACAATCGCTTTCAGCCGACCGAGGGCTTCGTCGTTTCGGGCACGGTCGCGTACGGCGCGCCGCCGGGCTCGCTGCACTACGTGAAAGGCATCCTGCGGGGCGCCTATCACTACACCGTCACGCCGGGGTGGGTCGTGAGCGTGCTCGGCGAGGCGGGCATGGTCGAGGGCATCGACCAGCGGGTCCGCCTGAACGAGCGATTCTTCCTCGGCGGCGATACGCTGCGCGCGTTCAAGTACGGCGGCGTCGGCCCCCGCGACGCGATTACCGGAGACTCGCTCGGCGCCAACAAGTACTATGTGGTGACGACGGAACTGAGCTTCCCGCTGGGATTGCCGAAGGAGTTCGGAATCCAGGGACGCCTCTTCGCGGACGTCGGCAGCGCGTTCGACATCGATATCAGCGACGTCCGCGTACAGCAGCGAAGTGCGCCGCGCGTGGCGGCCGGCGTGGGTGTCTCGTGGCAGTCCCCGTTCGGTCCGCTGCGGGTCGATCTCGGCTATCCGATCGTCAAGTTCGAGGGCGACAAGACGCAGGTCTTCCACTTCCGTTTCGGCGCGCGTTTCTAAGCCAAACTCATAGGTGTTCCGATGAAGCGATTCCTCACAGCCATCACGCTGGCCGCGCCTTTGGCGCTCGCCGCAGCCGCATCCGCGCAACAGGCCGACAAGGCCGCGCTCGTCGTCGCCGTCGTCGACGGCGGCAAGCTCACCCAGTCCGCCAAGGCGATGAAGTCGGCGCAGGAAGAGGCGGAGAAGCTCGCCAAGCGCTTCGACGCCGATTTCGCCGGCGAGCAGAAGAAGCTTCAGGCGGAATACCAGCAGCTCGAAAAGGACCGGCTCAAGATTACCGGCCAGGAGTACGACCAGCGCCTGCAGCGCCTCAACGCGCGCTTCGCCGAAGTGCGGCGCACGGCCCAGATCCGGCAGGAGCAGATGTCGCGCGCGGTTCGGGTCGTACAGCTCCAGTTTCGCAACGAGGTGGTGAAGGTCATCCAGGCGATGTCCGTCGAGGCGGGCTACACGCTCGTCATCGAGAAGAGCGCGCTGCTGCACTCGGCCGCCACGCTCGACATCACCGACAAGGTGCTGGAGCGGCTCG
>CAZUYG010000246.1:0-5708 GCA_964624265.1 uncultured Candidatus Odyssella sp. | reverse complement strand
GGCTGAATCCCGAATCGTGCCGCGAATTGCGGCAGCCTACGATGCGCTTCCGGGCATCGCCGCGTGGAAACTGCGCCGGTGCGGGCTTGGCACGCCGGTTGCACTCCCTCCTCTACATCATTCGTCACGGGGGGACAGGGGCGATGCCGAAAATCAGCCGACGCAAGATTCTGAAAGCGGGCGGGGCCGCGGCCGGCGCGGCCGCGCTGCCGATGCCGTTCGTCCGCGGCCTGGCCGCGCAATCGCGCGCGGAGACGTTGGTCGCGATCTCCGAAAACGGCCCGAACAGCCTCGACATCATGGGCGTGGGCGCCAACCGGCCTGCCTACGAAGCCTCGTGGAACATCCACGACCGGCTGATGACCTACGGCGTCAAAAAGGATCCCAACGGCAACGATCACTACGACTATGCGAAGCTCCAGCCCGAGCTTGCCGAGTCGTGGGATCTCAAACCCGGCTCGGTCACGTTCAAGCTGCGCCGTGACGCAAAGTTCCATGACGGCACGCCCGTCACGGCCAAGGACGTGAAATGGTCGTTCGACCGCGCGGTGACGGTCGGCGGCTTCCCGACGTTCCAGATGAAGGCGGGATCGCTCGAGAAGCCCGAGCAGTTCGTGGCCGTCGACGATCACACGTTCCGCATCGATTTCCTGCGTGCCGACAAGCTCACCATGCCCGACCTCGCCGTCGTCGTCCCGGCGGTGATGAACTCCGGCCTCGCGAAGAAGAACGCGACGGAGAAGGACCCCTGGGCAATGGACTGGTACAAGACCCACCATGCCTCGGGCGGCGCCTACAAGGTCGCGCGCTTCACGCCGGGCACGGAGATCGTCTACGAGCGCAACGACGCGTGGAAATGCGGGCCGCTGCCGGCGATCAAGCGGGTGATCTGGCGCATCGTGCCTTCGTCGGGGAACAGGCGCGCGCTGCTGGAGCGCGGCGATGCCGACATCTGCCTCGACATGGCGTCCAAGGATTTCGCGGAGCTCGCCGCGGCCAAGAAGCTCAAAGTCATCGGCACGCCGGTCGAGAACGCGCTGCAATATATCGGCATGAACGTGAACAAGCCGCCCTTCGACAATCCGAAGGTGCGGCGGGCTGTTGCCTACGCGCTGCCCTACGAGAAGATCATGCAGCAGGCGGTGTTCAACCGCGCGCTGCCGATGTTCGGCGGCACCGGCATTACAGCGGAGTGGCCGCAGAAATCGCCGTTCAAGACCGACATCGCGATGGCGAAGAAGCTGATGGCCGAGGCCGGCGTCGGCGAGATCACCACCACGTTCTCGTTCGATCTCGGCCTGGCCGGCGTCAATGAGCCGATCGCGATCCTGGTCCAGGAAAGCCTGGCGCAGATCGGCATCAAGACGACGATCAGCAAGGTGCCCGGCGCCAACTGGCGCGGCGAGCTGCTCAAGAAGCAGATGCCGCTCATCACGAATACGTTCGGCGGCTGGCTGAACTATCCGGAGTATTTCTTCTTCTGGTGCTATCACGGGCAGGACGCCGTCTTCAACACGATGTCCTACAAGAACCCGGCGATGGACAAGCTGATCGAGACGGCGCGCTTCGAGACCGACAAGGCGAAATACGAAGAGGCCGTGAAGGGTTTCGTCAAGCTGGCGTGGGACGACGTTCCGCGCATTCCGCTTTATCAGCCGTTCCTCGACGTGGCGATGCAGCCGAACATTTCGGGCTACCGCTACTGGTTCCACCGCCAGCTCGATTACCGCCAGCTCAAGAAAGGATAGGGCGCGGGGCGGCCCATGCTGTCGATGATCCTGCGCCGGCTGGCGGCCGCGCTGCCGAGCCTCATCGGCGTGGTGGTCGTCACCTTCGTGCTGACGCGCGCGCTGCCGGGCGATACGGCGGCCTACTACGCCGGGCCGGCGGCGACGAAGGAGGCGATCGACCAGATCCGCAAGAAGCTCGGGCTCGACAAGGAGCTGCCCGACCAGTTCGTGGACTACGTTCAGGCGCTCGTGCGCGGCGATCTCGGCAATTCGATCAGCACCGGCCAGCCGGTTGCGCAGGAACTGCTCACGCGCCTGCCGGCTTCGATCGAGCTGACGCTGCTCGGGCTGATCGTCGCGATCGGAGTCGCCGTGCCGCTCGGCGTGTTCGCGGCGCTGCGCCCGAACTCCTGGATCGATCACGTGTGCCGCGTGATCGCGACGGCCGGAGTCTCTCTGCCGATCTTCTTCACCGGCCTGCTGATGATCTATGTGTTCTACTTTCTGCTCGGCGTGGCGCCCGCGCCGCTCGGCCGGATCGGCGTGTTCTACTCCGCGCCGCCGCAAGTCACGGGGTTCTACCTCGTCGACAGCCTGTTCGACGGCGACGTGACGGTGTTCCTCGCGGCGCTCAAGCAGCTCATCCTGCCGGCGCTCACGCTCGGCGTCTTCGCGCTGGCGCCGATCGCACGCATGACGCGCGCCTCGATGCTGACGGCTCTGTCGAGCGACTTCATCCGCACCGCGCGCGCCAGCGGCCTGGGGCCCCGCAAGATCGTCGTCGGCTACGCTCTGCGCAACGCGCTGCTGCCGGTCATTACCGTCCTCGGCATGGTGTTTTCGTTCCTGCTGGGCGCCAACGTGCTGGTCGAAAAGGTGTTCACCTGGCCGGGCATCGGCTCCTACGCGATCGAGGCCCTGATCCAGTCCGACTACGCGCCGGTGCAGGGCTTCGTGCTGACGATGGCCATCATCTATGTCGGCCTCAACCTCGCGATCGATCTGCTCTATGGCGTGATCGATCCGCGCATCTCCGTATCGGCATGAGGGCAACGCTCGCCCATGCGCGCTACGTGCTCGGCGACAATGCCGTCACGGCATTCGCCCTTGCGCTGTTCGTTTTCTTCGTGCTGATGGCGATCTTCGGGCCGTGGCTCGTGCCTTACGATCCGCTCGCCAACGGTCCCAACCCGCTTCAGCCGCCCTCTGCCAGCCACTGGTTCGGCACCGACCAGACCGGCCGCGACATCTTCAGCCGCGTCGTCGCGGCGACGCAGCTCGATTTCGCGATCGCCTTCGCCTCGGTGGTGCTGGCGTTCGGTGCCGGCACGCTGGCCGGCATCGCGGCCGGCTATTTCGGCGGATGGTGGGACCGCATCATCGGCCGCTTCGTCGACACGATCATGGCCTTTCCGCTGTTCGTGCTGGCGATGGGGATCGTGGCGGCGGCCGGCAATTCGATCTTCAACATCGTTCTCGCGACCGGAATCATCAATTTCCCGATCTACGCCCGCGTCGCCCGCACCGAGGCGAACGTGATCCGCAACGCCGGCTACATCGAGGCCGCGCGCATCTCGGGCTACAGCGAAGCGCGCATTCTGTTCACGCAGATCCTGCCGAACATCATGCCGATCATGGTCGTGCAGATGTCGCTGACGATGGGTTACGCGATCCTCAACGCGGCCGGGCTGTCGTTCATCGGCCTCGGCGTGCGCCCGCCCACGGCCGAGTGGGGGATCATGGTCTCCGACGGTGCGAACTTCATCCAGAACGGGCAATGGTGGATCGCGACGTTCCCGGGCCTCGTGCTGATGCTGGCGGTGTTCTGTTTCAACCTGCTCGGCGACGGCCTGCGCGACCTCATCGACCCGCGGCGGCGGACATGACCACGCCGCTGCTCGACGTCCGCGAACTTTCGGTCGAGTTCCGCACGCGCGCCGGCACCGTCAAGGCGCTCGAGCTGGTGAGTTTTTCGATCGGCAAGGGCGAGGCGGTCGCCGTCGTGGGCGAGAGCGGGTCGGGCAAGTCGGTCACGGCCTTCGCGGTCATGGGAATCCTCGACCGCGCGGCGCGCGTCACGAACGGGACGGTGCGCTTCGGTGCGCTCGACCTGCTTCAGACGCCCGAGTCGGAGCTTGCCGACATCCGCGGGCGCGACATCTCGATGATCTTTCAGAACCCGCGGGCGGCGCTCAACCCGATCCGGCGCGTCGGCGATCAGATCGCGGACGTGCTGATCCGCCACGGCAACGTCGCGCGCGCCGATGCGCCGGGCAAGGCCGTGCATCTGCTTGCCACGGTCGGGATCCCCGATCCGGCGCGGCGGGCCGGCGCATATCCGTTCGAGCTGTCCGGCGGCATGTGCCAGCGCGTGATGATCGCCATCGCGCTGGCCTGCGATCCGCAGCTTCTGATCGCCGACGAGCCGACGACGGGCCTCGACGTCACGACGCAGTCCGTGATCATGGATCTCATCACCGAGCTTGGCCGCCAGCGCGGCATGGCGATGATGCTGATCACGCACGATCTCGGCATGGCGGCCGAGTATTGCAACCGCGTCGTCGTGATGCATGCGGGCCATGTCGTCGAGGCGGCGCCGACGGCCGAACTGTTTCGCCGCCCGCGTCATCCCTATACGGCGAAGCTCATCGCCGCCACGCCGCGGCCGGGCACCGCGCTGCGCGCGCTTGCCGCGATTCCCGGCGCCATGCCGAACCTCCGCAGCGCCGAGATTCCGCCGTGCCGCTACAGCCCGCGCTGCGAAAGGTTCGCCGCCGCGGATTGCGCGCGGCCGTTACCCTATTTCGGCGAAGCCGGGCGCATGGTCGCCTGCTGGAATCCGCTATGAAGGCGCTGCTCGACGTCGCCGGCCTGACGCGCGTGTTCGCCGTGCCGCCAAAAGGCGGCGGCGCGTCGATCCTCGGCCGGGCGCCGTCGCAGCTCCACGCGGTCGATCACGTGAGCTTCGCGATCGGCGAAGGCGAAACCGTGGGGCTGGTCGGCGAATCGGGCTGCGGAAAATCCACGCTCGTGCGGCTGCTCAACAGGCTCATCGATCCCACATCGGGCGGAATCCAGTTCGCCGGGGGCGATCTCGCCGGAATTCCCGCGCGCCGGTTCGGTCAGGCTCCCGAGCGTGCGCTGATCCAGATGGTGTTCCAGGACGCGCAGGACAGCCTCAATCCGCGCTACACGGCGTTCGATGCGATCGCCGATCCGCTGAAGCGCCTGAAGCGCCTCCGCGGCGCGGCGCTGAAGGAACGGGTCGCGGCGCTGGCCGGCATGTGCGGCCTGCCGGCAGAGCTGCTCTCGCGCTTTCCGCACCAGCTTTCGGGCGGGCAGAAGGCGCGCGTCGGCATCGCGCGCGCGATCGCGGTCGAGCCGAAGCTCCTCATCCTGGACGAGCCCACGGCCGCGCTCGACGTCTCCGTCCAGGTCGTCATTCTCCAGTTGCTCGACGAACTCAAGACGAAGCTCGGGATGAGCTATCTTTTCGTGAGCCACGACCTTAACGTCGTGCGTCTCATCTGCGACCGCGTCCTCGTCATGTATCTCGGAAAGATCGTCGAGTCCGGCCCGACGGCGCGCGTGTTCCGCTCGCCGCGGCATCCTTATACCGCGGCATTGCTGTCGGCGATCCCGAGCTTCGAGCCCGGTGCGGGCATGGCGCGCATGCGGCTCTCCGGCGAGCCGCGCAGCCCGATCGATCCCGATCCGAAGGTCTGCCGCTTCTATGGCCGGTGCCCGAAGGGCGAGGCCAAATGCCATAGCGAGATGCCGGCGCTGGCCGAGATCGAATACGGGCGGCGCGTCGCCTGTCATTTCCCGGAACCGGAAAAGCCGGCGGCAGCGCCCGCGCTGAAGGTGGTGGCGTGAGCGACCCAACGACCTCGGAAGCCGAGGCTTATCTCGACGCGGCCCTCGCCGTGTCGGGGCTGTCGATCGATCCGGCCTGGAGATCGTCGGTGCTGGCGAATC
>CAZUYG010000245.1:0-5714 GCA_964624265.1 uncultured Candidatus Odyssella sp. | reverse complement strand
CGTTGCCATAGGGCCCGACCACGCGCACGCGTTCGCCCGGCGCCAGCGTTTCCGCGACATAGGGCGTGACCGCGCCGCCCGGCACGAGGCGGATGTGGAATTCGAGCACGTCGCCGCCCGGCCGGTTCGCCATCGAGAAGTCGCGCGGCGGCAGGCGGCGATCTCCGGCGGCCGTCGCCGCGCGATCGGGCGCGAAGATCACCTGCGAATATTGCCCGGCCGAGAAATCGAACGGCCCGCCCGACCGGATCGCCAGGCGCACGAGGCGGATGTCGTGCGTGGCGGCGCCGACCTCGATCACCTCGCAATCGAGATGGCGGATCGGGTGCATCGCGACGTCGTCGGCCTCGAGCCAGGCGACCTCGCAATCCGACCACGGCACCGCGCGGCAGGCGAGGATGAGGCCCTGCTCGCGCTCCGCCTTCGACAGCGCGTAATCGGAATAGGGCGACATCTCGATTTCGCCCGAAATCAGCGTGCTCTTGCACGCGCCGCAATTGCCCGAGCGGCAGCCGCAGGGATAGGGCACGCCGGCGCGCAACGCGGCGGCCAGGATGGTTTCGCCCATTTCGGCGACCACCGCCTCGCTGCGCCCCTTGATCGCGATCTTGAAGCTCACGCGCCGGCCCAATTAGTTCGTATCGCTGATTATCTGTTATACCAATTATTTGAGTGACAAAGCAACATGTGCTATGCAGCCATCATGACCGAAAAGGCCATTGCGCGCAGCCGGGGCGCCGACGAGGCGGAAGACCGGGCGGAGGCGGAGCCGAACCGCGGCCGGCTCGAGGGCCTGCTCGGCTATTTCCTGCGCCGCGCCGACGTTTACACGTTCCAGAGCTTCAACGCGCACATGGCCGAGGACCGCATCAGCCCCGGCCAGCTCGGCGTGCTGCTGATGTGCGAGGCCAATGCCGGCATCAACCAGACCCGTCTCGGAAAGGCGCTGGGCATCGACCGCTCGACGCTCGTGGCGATGATCGATCTGCTCGAAGGCCGCGGCCTGGTCGCGCGCACGCCTTCGGCCACGGATCGCCGCTCGCACGCGCTGAAGCTCACGCGCCAGGGCGAGGCGTTCCTGAAAGCGATGCAGCCGCGCCTCGCGCGCCACGAAGCGGAGCTTTCGCGCAATCTCTCGGCGGCCGAGCGCCGCCTTCTCATGGACCTGCTCGCCCGCATCGCCCCCGCATGACCGCCCTGCCCGACGCCCTTCCGCTCGCCGAGCTGCTCGCGCGCGCCGCCGGACTTTGGCCGGCGCGTACCGCCGTCATCGCCGACGGGAACGGCATCAGCTTCGCCGAACTCGACCGCGCCGCCTCGCGCTTTGCCGCGGCGCTGACCGAAGCCCGGCTCGGACCGGGGCACACCGTCGCGATCCTGTCGCCGAACCGCATCGAATATCCGGTGTTTCACTTCGGCGCCGCGCGCGCCGGCGCGATGCAGGCGCATTTCTCGATCCGCTACACGGCCGACGACCTCGTTCACGTGATCAACAAGGTGGAAGCCGAGGCGGTGTTCGCGGACGCCGGCTTCCTGCCCGCGCTCCGCGCCGCGCGGCCGCGCACGCCCACGCTGCGCACGATCGTCGTGATCGGGCCGACGGCCGGGCCGCTCGAATCCGGCGAGATGAGCTGGGACCGGTTCCATGCCGGCGCCGGCGATACGGCGCCGAAGCCGCGAATCGTGCCGGACGATCCGTTCTGCGTGACGTTCACCGGCGGGACGACGGGCTTCCCGAAGGGCGTTCTCGCGACGCACGGCGCGCGCAGCGTGATCGCGCAGGTCGTGGCCGAGCCGTTCGAGCTGACGCCGCGCGACATCGCAGTGCTCGGCACGCCGATGTTCCACCTGGCCGGCCTCGGCTCCTGGCTCGTGCCGGCGCTGGCGGCGGGCACGACGATGGTGCTGATGCCGCGCTGGGACCCCGCGGCGTTCATCGCCGCCGCCGAGCGCGAGCGCGCCACCATGGGCTTCATGGTGCCGACGATGGTGAACGGCGTGCTGAGCGATAGCGGCTTTTCGCCGGCGCGCCTTTCGGCGATGCGGCTCTTGAATTACGGCGGCGCTCCGATGCCGGTGCCGCTGCTGGAGCGCGTGCTCGAGAGGCTGCCGAAGCTCCGCATGCTCGATCACTACGGCCAGTCGGAGGGCGGCGCGCTTTGCTATCGCCCGCCGGAACGCGCGCGCGACAAGGCGGCCAGCAACGGCATTCCGTTCGTCTGCACGCAGATGGCGTTTTTCGATCCGGACGGCCGGCGCATTCCCGACTCGGTGCGCGGGCCGGACGGCACCGGCGAGCTTTGCGTGAAAGGGCCGCAGAACTGCGTCGGCTACTACCGCGAGCCCGAGCTGACCAAGGCCCTGTTCACGCCCGACGGCTGGCTCAAGACCGGCGACATCGGCTACCGCGACGAAGACGGCTTCCTCTATCTCGTCGACCGCGCGAAGGACATGATCATCGCCGGCGGCGAGAACATCTATCCGGCCGAGGTGGAGAACGCGCTGTTCGAGCACCCGGCGGTGAAGGAATGCGCGGTGTTCGGCATTCCCGACGCGCATTGGGGCGAAGTGCCGGCGGCGCATGTGGTGCTCGCGCCCGGCAAGACGGTTTCGGCCGAGGCGCTGGCGGATTTCGTGGCCGAGCGCATCGCGCGCCACAAGCGCCCGCGCCTCGTGAAATTCGTCGATACGCTGCCGAAGACCGCGATCGGCAAGGTGCAGAAGAACCTGATCCGCAAGCCCTACTGGGAAGGCCGCGCCAAGGCGATCTGATCCCGCGCCCCCGGCGGCAAGCTCACGCTTCCAGCCATTCGGGACGGCCGAGCGCGCGCACCGCGACCGTCACCTGCTCGGGATTGCTGAATTGGTCGATCAGTCGGCGCTCGTAGGTGCGCTGGTAGATTCCATCCTCGGCGAGCGGCGTGACGTTGAGATAGGCCCAGACCCGTTCCATGCCGCGCTGCGTCAGCGTTTCTTCGTAGGAGAGCGGAAGGAAGAGCTGGTGGCTGCGGTGCATCGCCTCTTCCACGGCGCGGCGCGTCAGCTCCTGCTCGCCGGCGTAGGAGAAGAAGCGGTCCCAATCGAACGCGACCTTGCGCGGGGGCTCGGCGGGAGCGTCGTTGCCCTGCGTGCGGTGCCAGAGCCCGCTCGCCATCGCGAGTTCCACCGACGCGTATCCGGCCAGCAGATTGTCGCGATAGAGCATGATCTTCCGCAGCCGCGGATCGGGGGCGATGATCTCCGTGACCGCCATCAGCTGATTGCGGTTGAGCATCGCCTTGAAGCCGTGGCAGTGGCGGCCCTTGAACCACGTCTCGTTGAAGGCGAGGAACTTGTCGAGGAACAGCTTCGGATTCGCATCGCGCTTCGCCGTGTCCATGATCTCGTGGCCGGCATCGCGCGGGATGTGCGCCTGCACCTCGTCGGGATGGAAAATCTCGAGATTGCAGGCGACGGCGGGATGGCGGCCGAGGATATCGCACAGCCGCGTCGATCCCGAACGGGGCATCGCGATGATGACGAAATGCTGCATGTCGCGCGTTCCCCGGCGCCGGCCCGCATGTTCCGGCGGAGATCGTTTCAGCTCATATTTCACATAGAAGCATGACGGCGCCGCGGGCAATAGGCTGAATTGCCAAGCCGGCATCCGCCGTTCGAAATCGGGTAATGGCCTTATGGCGGACCAGCCCGATGCACTGCCTCGGCAACACTCTTGCCCGGCGGCTTCAGAATGCCGAGCCGACGTGGGCAGCGGCGTGGTTGGCAACGTCGCTCGCCGCATGATGAAATGGCCGCAAGCAAAGAAGACGACGGGAGGGAGGATGGACCTCAAGCTGCCGAGGTCGCAGGCCGAGATCGCGCGTATCCAGAGCGAGCGGAAGCGCGTGGCGCTGGCGCAAGCGCGAAAGGCGCCGTTCTACCGCGGCAAGCTCGATCGCGTGCGCGAAGACCGCCTCGACGACCCGGCCGAATGGGCGAAGATTCCGATCCTCGACAAGGCGGCGCTGCGCGAGCTTTCGCCCGAGCGCTTCATGGCCGAGTTCTGCATCGCGGCGCCGGGCGACATCGCCGAATACTGGCGCTCGGGCGGCGCGACCGGCGTGCCGCTCTATTACCCGCGCAGCTTCGAGGACATGGACCGCATGATGCTGCAGCTCGTGCGCTGCTGGATCTGCGCCGGCGTGGAGCGCGGCGACGTGTGCCACGTCTCGTTTCCGTTCGGCGTGCATCCGGCCGGCCAGCTTTGGGCACGCAGCGCCAATCCGGCCGGCGTCGGCGTGATGTGGGCCGGCTCCGGCGCCAACACGCCCTCGCAGGTGCAGCTGGAGCTGATCCAGCGCATGAAGCCGACGCTGTGGATGGGCATGCCGAGCTATGGCCTGCACCTCGCGAACCTCGCCGAGGCGCAGGGCATCGATCTCGCCGCCGGCTCGGTGCGCAAGGTGCTGGTGGGCGCCGAGGCGCTGAGCAAGGCCAAGCGCGAGAAGCTCGAGCGCATGTGGGGCGCCGAAGTGAACGACCTTTTCGGCATGACCGAGATCGGCATCCTCGGCGCCGACAGCCGCGTGCACGAGGGCTTCCACATCCAGACCGACCAGGCGCTGTTCGAGGTCGTGGACGAGAAGACCGGCCTGCCGGTGCCCGAAGGCCACGAGGGCCTGATGGTGATCACGCCGCTCTGGATCAACAACGCGACGCCGTTCCTGCGCTGGAGCTCGGGCGACATCGTGACGATCCGGCACGCGACGAGCCTCGACGGCCCGTTCTCGGTGTTCCCCGTGATGCGCCACGCGCACCGCACCGCCGGCTTCTTCAAGATCCGCGGCGTGAACATGAATCACGCGGAGTTCGAGGATTTCATTTTCCGCATGCCGGAGGTGAACGACTTCAAGGTGGAGCTCGTGACCGTCGCCGACCGCGAGAACCTCAGGCTGATGATCGAAGTGAAGCGCGGGCTCGACGCGGGCGGAATCTCGGGCAAGGTGGCCGAGGCCGTGCGCCACACCTTCGAAGTGCGGCCCGAGGTGGAGGTGCTGCCGACCGGAACCCTCGCGCGCGAATTCGAAAGCAGCGTGAAGGCGCCGCGGTTCGTCGATAAGCGACAATAGGCTTTGGGAGGAATGACCATGCTCGAAACCACGCTCGCCGGAAGCCTGCCGAAGCCGGCCTGGCTCGCCGAGCCGCAGAAACTCTGGGCCGCGTGGCGGCTCGAGGGCGCGCTGCTGGCCGAGGGCAAGCGCGATGCGGTGCTCGCCTGCCTGAAGCGCCAGGAGGATGCCGGCATCGACATCGTCACCGACGGCGAGCAGTCGCGGCACCATTTCGTGCACGGCTTTCTCGTCGGGCTTTCGGGCCTCGATTTCGAGCACAAGCGCACGATCGGCATTCGCAACAACCGCTACAAGGCCGAGGCGCCGGTCGTCACCGGCGCGATCACGCGCATGAAGCCGGTGCACGGCGACGAAGTGCGCTTCATGCGCGCGCACACGAAGAAGCCGGTGAAGTTCACGCTGCCGGGGCCGATGACAATCGTCGATACGCTGGCCGACGACCACTACAAGAGCCGCGAGAAGCTGGCCTTCGCGTTCGCCGAGGCGCTCAACGCCGAGGCGCGCGATCTCGAGGCCGGCGGCGCCGACGTGATCCAGTTCGACGAGCCGGCCTTCAACGTGTTCCCCGGCGAGGTGCGCGATTGGGGCATCGCGGCGCTGGAG
>CAZUYG010000244.1:0-5719 GCA_964624265.1 uncultured Candidatus Odyssella sp. | reverse complement strand
TCACGTCGGGCACGACCGGCTTCCCGAAGGGCGCGACTCTCACGCATCATAACATTGTGAACAACGGCTACTTCATCGGCGAGGCGATGCGCCTGACGCCGGAAGACAAGCTCTGCATCCCGGTGCCGCTCTATCACTGCTTCGGCATGGTGCTGGGCAATCTCGCCTGCGTCACGCACGGCTCGGCGATGGTGTATCCGGCCGAGGCGTTCGATCCGGTGTCGGCGCTCGAAGCGGTGGCCGCCGAGAAATGCACGGCGCTGCATGGCGTCCCGACCATGTTCATCGCCGAGCTCGATCATCCGCGCTTCGCCGAGTTCGATCTCTCTTCGCTGCGCACCGGCATCATGGCCGGCTCGCCCTGCCCGATCGAGGTGATGAAGCGCGTCGTCGACCGCATGAACATGCGCGAGGTGACGATCGCCTACGGCATGACCGAAACCTCGCCGGTCTCCACGCAAAGCTCCACCGACGATCCGCTCGAAAAGCGCGTCTCGACCGTGGGCCGCGTGCAGCCGCACATCGAGGTGAAGCTGGTCGACAGCAACGGCCGCATCGTGCCGCGCGGCACGCCCGGCGAGCTGTGCACGCGCGGCTATTCGGTGATGCGCGGCTACTGGGCCGACGACGAGAAGACGAAAGAAGCCATCGACGACGGCGGCTGGATGCACACCGGCGACCTCGCGACGATGGACGCGGAAGGCTACGTCAACATCGTCGGGCGCCTGAAAGACATGGTGATCCGCGGCGGCGAGAACGTGTATCCGCGCGAGATCGAAGAGTTCCTCTACCGCCACCCGAAGATCCAGGACGTGCAGGTGATCGGCGTGCCCGACCGGAAATATGGCGAGGAGGTGTGCGCCTGGGTAAAGCTGCGCCCCGGCGCAACGGCGACCGAAGACGAAATCCGCGATTTCTGCAAAGGCCAGATCGCCCACTACAAGATCCCGCGCTACATCCGCTTCGTCGACGGCTTCCCGATGACCGTCACCGGCAAGATCCAGAAATTCGCGATGCGCGAGGAAACGATGAAGGTGCTGGGCCTCATGGCGGAGAAGACCGCGTAGCCGTAGAGGCGCCCGGCGCGGCACCTCCGCCGCCGTGCTAGACTGGCGCGGTGGCAGCGGCAGGGGGCCCGGCGATGTCGCTCGTTGACCGGCTTCGGACGGCGCGGATCGCGTGGCCGCTGATCCGGCGCGCGATCGCGAGCGGCCAGCTGTTCCGCCCGCGCTGCACGCTGACGCCGCCCGACCCCGATGTGCTGTGCGAGTACGACGTCGCGGTGCCGGTCGCCGATGGCGTGGTGCTGACCGCCAACGTCTTCCGTTCACGGAGAGCCGCCGCGGCCGGGGCGCGCGTCCCCGCCATCATGTGCGCGCACCCTTACGATAACAGCCTGATCCCCGCGCGCGGCAAGACGCCGTTCCGCGGGCCGCCGCCGCACTATCGGATCATCCCGCAGTCCGGAAAGCCGCGGTTTTCGACGCTGACGAGCTGGGAATCGCCGGATCCGAATTTTTGGGTGCCCGAGGGCTACGCCGTCGTGAATCTGAACCTGCCCGGCTTCGGCTCGAGCGGCGGCGACCCGACCGTATTCACCGACCGGCAGGCCAAGAGCTACTACGAGGCGATCGAGTGGATCGCGCGGCAGGGCTGGTGCACCGGCAAGGTCGGGCTGAGCGGCGTCAGCTACCTCGCCATTTCGCAATACCATGTCGCGGCGTGCCAGCATTACGGCGGCCCGCCGCCCGCGCTACGCTGCATTTCGCCGTGGGAGGGCATGGCCGACGTCTACCGCGAGATCGCCTGCGCCGGCGGCCTCGAAGACCGCGGCTTCGCCTATTTCTGGTGGATGATCGACATGGCGCCGTCGCTTGCCGGAACGCCGGCGGATTTCATCGCGCACAACGGCAGCCTGCCGATGGAATTCCTGAAGCTGCACCCGCTCTATGACGAATTCTGGCGCGAGAAGGCCGCGAAGCTCGAGCAGATCGACTTGCCGATGCTCGTCTGCGCGTCGTTCTCGGATCACGGTCTCCACACGGTGGGATCGTTCCGCGCCTTCGCGAAGGGCAGATCCAAGCACAAATGGCTCTACACGCATCGCGACGGGAAGTGGGACGTCTATTATTCGCCGGAGGTGCAGCGCCTCACCAAGGCGTTCATGGATTGCTTTCTCAAGGACGACCCATCGAGCGGGTTCCTGGACCGCGCACCGATCCGCCTCGAAGTCCGTTCGAGCCGCGATGCCGTCCGCGAGATTCGCGACGAGACGTCGTGGCCGCTCGAGAGAACCGAATACACGAAGCTGTTTCTCGCCGCCGAGCCGCAGCGGCTCGACCGGACCCCTTCAGACACGGGCGCATCTGTCGCCTATTCCGGCCGGCGCGGCCGCGCGGCGTTCGCGATCCGCTTCGATCGCGACACGGAGCTGACCGGGCACATGAAACTGCGGCTCTGGGTGCAGGCGACGGCGGCCCCGGGGACCGCGCCGGCGCCCGACGACATGGCCATTTTCGTGGCTGCCGAAAAGCGGGATCGCACCGGGCGCCCGGTCCGCTTCCGCGGCTCGGTCGGCAACATCGACGATATGGTCACGCGCGGCTATTGCCGCGTGTCGCGGCGCGAACTGGATGCGGCGGAATCGACCGACGATCAGCCGATCCTGAGCGGAACGAGCCATTGGCCGCTTGCGCCGGGCGAGATCGTGCCGGTGGACATCGCGCTCTACCCCAGCAGCACGTTCTTTGCCGCGGGCGAATCGCTCGAGCTCATCGTCTCCTCGAACGCCATCATCCGGTCGCCGCCCTACGAGAAAGATGCGAGCTTCAACCGCGGCATTCACGTGATCCACTGCGGCGGAGACCACGACTCGCACTTGCTCGTCCCGGTCATCCCCGCGCGTGCCGGCGCAGCACACTAGGCCGGCAGCTTCAGCCGGCCTTTGATGATCTTCCGCGTCGGCGTCAGCGGCATTTCGGGGACGACGACGAGGCGCTCGGGCAGCTTGTTCTTGGCGATGCCCTTGCCGAGCAGATAGGCGCACAGAGCATCGAGCTGCGGCTCCGGTGCGCCCGGCCGCAGCGTCACGAACGCGCACGCGCGCTCGCCGAGCACCGGGTCGGGCATCGGCACGATCGCCGATTGCAGGATCTGCGGGTGCCCGTCGAGCAGATCCTCGACGTCGCGCGGATTGAACTTCACGCCGCCGCGGTTGATGACGTCCTTGCTGCGGCCGGTGATCGTGACGTTGCCGGTCGCGTCCATCGCGGCGAGGTCGCCGCTGCGATACCACCCGCCCGGCGCGAAGGCCGTGTCGTTCGCGGCGGGATTGTTGAAGAAGCCCGGAAACAGGAGGCAGCCGCGCACCTGCAGCTCGCCCTCTTCGCCCGGCGGGCACACGCGCCCTTCGGCATCGGCGATGCGCACTTCGGTGCCGGGGCTCGCGCGCCCCGTCGTCGTCGCGGTCAGCTCGATCGGATCGCCGGGCCGCGTGTAGAGCGCGCCCTGCGTCTCGGTCATGCCCCAGAGCTGCGTCACCGCGCAGCCCGGCAGCTGCGCGGCCACCCAGCGCGCGAGATCCGGCGGGCACGACGTGCCGGAGATGATCATCATCTTCAGCGACGAGAAATCGTGCTTGGCCAGCAGCCCGGCCGCGCGCATCGCGGCGAAATGCGCCGGCGCGCTCCACAGCGCCGTCGGCCTGTCGCGCTCGATGACGGCGGCAAGGTCGGCCGGCGCGAAGGCCGGCAGCAGCACGATCGTGGCGCCGGCGGCGAGCGCCACGTGGATGCTGTAGAGCGCGTAGAGATGGCTGAACGGCGCGGCCGAGAGCACGCGATCGGACGCCGTGATCTTGTGCTCGGGTGCGCCGAGCCGCGCGTTCGACAGCAGGTTGTGATAATTGTGCGGGCAGCCTTTCGGCGCCGCCGTGGTGCCCGAGGTGTAAAGCAGCAGGAACGGATCGGCGGCCACCGGCGGCTCGACGGTTTCCGCGTCGAGCGGCGGCGATTGCGCGATCATCTCGTCGAGCACGAACGCGCCCTGCACCTTGCCGCCATGTGCGAACACGGCCTTCAGATGGGGCAGCCGCTCGCGCATCGCGAGGATCGCCTCGGCCGGACGGAAATCCTTGCTGTCGGCGAGCACGACCGCCGCCGCCGCCTTGCTGTGGCTCAGCAAGGCCTCGATCTCGACGGCGCGATACGGCATGTGCAGCGTCGTCATCACCGCGCCGAGCCGCGCGATCGCGAAGAACGCGACGATGAATTCCGGAATGTTCGGCAGCTGGACCGCGACGACCTCGCCCCGGGCGACGCCCGCGCCATGCAGCGCGCCGGCCAGCCGCGCCACCTTGTCGGCGAGCTGCGCCCAGCTCAGCACATTGGCGCCGTGCACGACCGCCGGCGCATCCGGCCGCTCGGCGGCGTGGCGCGCCAGCCATTTCGAGATCGTGTCGTCGCGCCACCAGCCGCGCCGCACGTATTCGCGCGCGCGCTCGGGATCGAAGCGAACCGCCGCCCGCAGCGCCAGCGCCGCTTCGCTGTATTTGAAATGATTGAGATCGGGCGTGAAGCGCTCGGCGCGGAAGCGCTTGCCGCCGCCCAGTTCGAGCAGGCGGGAATGATGGCCGGTGCGGAAGCGGCGGCGCTCCATCACCGTGCGGATGAACAGGACCTGGTTGCGCGTCAGGCCGAGGCGGTCGCCGATCTGCTGATCGGTGAGGCCCATGTCCTCCTGCTGGCGCTCGATTTCGGCCCAGTCGAGCGCGCGCACGGGATCGCCGGTGCGCTGCTGGTGATTGTGGCTCATGCGGAAGACGAGATCGCCGAACGTGGCGATCATTTCCTCCGTCACGCCGATCTGATCGCGCGTCAGTCCGCGGGCCATCGCCTTACTCCGCCGCTTTCTTTTCGGCCGCGGCGCGCAGCGCTTCGCCGCGCAGCAGCGGATCGGCCAGCGGCGCCTTCGTCGCGATCGGGCAGGCGCGCATGCATTCGAAGCATTGCGCGAACCAGCCGCCCGAGCCAGCCGAGACCTTGTACCACAGCATCTTGTTGTCGGGATCGAACAGCGCGTCCTCGCGCTCGGCTTCGCTTTCGGCGCGGATCGCCTCGACGATGCGCGTCGGCACCGTCTCGTATTGCTGCGACATCTCGGAACAGGCCGCCATGTCGTAGCGCATGATTTTCTGCTTGCCGTCCTCGCCCACTTCGCCGTCGAGGCACTGCACCGGGCAGAACTTCATGCACGGCGTGCGGCCGATCGAGCGGTACATGTTCACGCAGGAAGGCGCCGGACACGGGTTGTCGGCCATCGGCTTGTCCGGCGGCAGTTCCAGCTCGGTGAACACCGAGGCGAAATACATGTAGCCGAATTCGGGATGGAGCAGGATGTCGCCGGCCAGCGAGCGCGCGCCGATGCCGGCCAGTTCCGCATGGAGCTTCAGCGATTGCAGCGGCACGCGCGGCCCGCCGTCGGGATCCATGTCGGGCGGGCAATAGATCGAGCGGAAGCCGTAGCGCTGCTCGATCATGAAAGCGAGGCCGTAGGCGATCTTGTAGGCGCGCGTCTCGGTCGAGCCGAAATAGCCGAGTGCCTTTGAGGGAACCGCCCAGGCGCCCTGGGTCTGCCCGCCGACGCCGAGCGCGATCACGGACTTGACGCGCGGCATCAGGTCTTTCGGCCGATGGCCCGCCGGCGCGATGCGCTCGATCGC
>CAZUYG010000243.1:0-5727 GCA_964624265.1 uncultured Candidatus Odyssella sp. | reverse complement strand
CCCGGTCAGCACGACGACGTGTCCCGAATACTGCGAGTTGCGGATCGCGAGGATGATCGGGTGGCCGGCCCTGAGCGTCCGATAGAGCGACATCGCGTCGGTCGGCGGCGAAAGCGCCGTCGTGCGCTGGCCGAAATTGCGGATCAGGGTCTGGATCTGGCGCAGGCTTCCGGCCACCGCGCAGCGCTCGTAGTGCGGGCAGCAGAAGCTGGGAAAGCGCCCGTGCACCATCGCGACGAGCGCGCATTGCGGCGGCGACTTGCCCTTGCGCTTGACGATCACCTGCTGCGCCACCGCCGCCCAGCACCACACGTCGGTATCCTGCATGATGTTGCGGATGCCGAGATCGACCGGCGGCGGCAGCGCGCGCATCTGCGCCGCGGCCGGCGCCGCGAAAGCCGCGGCGAAGGCGAGCAGCAGGAGTGCAAGCAGCGGGCGCATGCGGTGCATCATCGGGGAACCGGCCTAATACGGCGCCGGCGGCCCGCGCCGTCCCCGCCGCTCACGCGCGCGCCGCGACGCACTCGATCTCCACCACCCAGGCCGGGTTGGCCAGCGCGGCCACCACCACCAGAGTCGAGGCCGGCGGCACGGCGGCGCCGAGCGCCTTGTCGCGCGCCGCGCGATAGACCGGGATCAGGTCGGTGCGCGTCACATAGGCGTTGAGCTTCACGATGTCGGCCGCGCCCATGCCGGCGGCGGCGAGCACGTTCATCACATTGGCCCAGGCCTGTTCGCATTGCGCGGCGTCGGAGGGCGCGGTCGAGCCGTCGGGCTTGGCGCCCACCTGGCCCGAAACGTGCAGCAGGCGCGCGCCCGCCGCCGTCTCGACGCCGTGGCTGTATTTCCCGGCCGGCGCGTGCACCGTCGCCGGATTGAGCCGCTTCAGCATGGAGGGTCTCCGCGATAATGGGGAGACGGAGAGTGGCCGAAGGCGGCGCCGCGCGGAAGTCCCCCGCCGCGTGGCGCCGAGCGTCAGGCCGTCAGCTTCTGCGCGGCGCCCTGTTCGTCGCGCAGCAGCCGCTGCACGACGCGGCGCGCCTCGATCAGCGTCGCGTCGGCGTTGATCGCCACCGTCTTGAAGCCGCCGGTCTCTTCGATGCAGCGCTGCTGCAGCGGCATGAAGCTGATGTCTTCGTCCATCACGGCGTAGCTCTGCGCGCGGAACCGCTCTTCGTGCTCGGCGCGCAGCATGAAATTGCGCGACCACGCGAAGAAGATGTGCGTCGTCTCCCCGGTCTCCGGCGTCACCATTTGCGTCAGGCGCAGCACGATCTTCGCCGCGGCGTCCTCGTAGAGCATCTCGACGTCGACGGCGGAAGGCGGCTGCCAGCGCAGGGTGGCGACGCGGTCGATTTTCCCCTTGAAATCGCCCCACTCGGCCACGAACGGGCTCGGCGAAACCTGCTTCATCACGCGCTGCTGGAACACCGTATCGCCGTCCACCCAGGTCTTGAGCGGGATCGTCGCCATCTCGGGAATGCCGACGGTCTTGGGATGCAGAAAAGGCGTGTGCGAAAGATCGAGGATGTTGTCGGCGCACAGTTCCCAATGCGCCTTGACGAGATAGTGGCGCTCGAAGCTCTGCCAGCCGTCGGCCGCGAACCACCAATAGTCGGGAATGCGCGCGGGATCGGCGGCGGCGGGATCGCCCATCCAGATCCACGCATAGCCCCAGCGCTCCGCCGCCGGATAGGCGCGCACGCGCATGCGCGGCGGAATGTTGGGCTGATGCGGAATCAGCGTGCAGGCGCCGTCGGTGCCGAATTCGATGCCGTGATAGCCGCAGCGGATGGATTCGGCGCCACAACTGCCGGCCGAAAGCGGCGCCGAGCGGTGCGGGCAGCGGTCTTCCACCGCGCCGATCTTGCCAGAGCGCGTTCGGAACAGCGCCACGGGCTCGCCGCAGATGCGCCGCGCCAGCGGCTTCTCCTGCAGCTCGCGCGACACGGCGGCGGCGTACCATTGGTTCTTGAGGAACATGCGAACCCTCCCGCGGCGGCGCGGCCAGCTTACACCCGTTTGTCCGCCGGGCATTTCTGCCAATGCGGGTCGGTGCGCTCGCCGAGGCGCTCGACCGCCTTGATCGCCGGCTTCCCGTCGCTGCCCTTCATCACTTCCACGCGCCAATAGGGCTGGATCAGGAATCCGTTCACGTTGTAGCGCAGCGTGCCGCGCGGCGATTCGAACGTGCTCTTGCGGATCGCGCGCGCGACGGCGGCCATGTCGTCGGTCTTGCCGCCCGCGGCCTTGATGCCGGCCGCGATCAGCCCCGGCGCGTCGTAAGCGGCGGCGGCGAGGTGCGAGGGCAGGTGGCCGAACTTGGCGACGTAGTCGCGCACGAAGCGCTTGTTCTTCGCGTTGTCGAGATCGGGCGTCCAATGGTGCGCCTCGACCGCGCCGAGCGCCGCCTCGCCCACGGCGGGCAGGCTCATGTTGTCGATCGTGTTGATCGAATAGAGCTTCACCTGCCTGCCGAGGCCCGAGGCCGTCCATTGCTTGATGAAGGCCACGCCCATCGCGCCGGGCGCGAAGACCGCGAGCGATTCCGCCTTGCTCGCGCGCAATTTGCTGAGGTCGGCCTGGAAATCGGATTCGCCGAGCTTGAACAGGATCGTCTCCACGATCTTGCCGCGAAAGGTGCTCTCGAAGCCGGCGAGCATGTCCTTGCCGCCCTGGTAGTTCGGCGCCATCAGCACGGCGCTCTTGCTGCCGTCCTTGTTGGCGATCTCGCCGAGCGCCTCGGAATTGCCCTCGTTGTAGAACGAGGACGAGACGAACAGCGGATTGCACAGCGGCCCGGCCAGCGGCGAGGGGCCGGCGTTGGTGCTGAGCAGCATCGCCTTGGCGTCGAACACCGGCTTCTGCACCGACATGATCACGTTCGACCAGATGATGCCGGCGACGATCTGCACCTTGTCGCTCTTCAGGAACTTCTCGACCTCCTTGAGGCCGGTCTCGGGCCGCGTCTGATCGTCGGCGTAAAAGATGCGGGTGGGCACGCCGCCGAGCGCGTCGCCGTCCTTGGCCCAGCCTTCGTGCGCGAGGCCGAGCTTCCAGCCATTTTCGAGATGGCGGCCGAGCAGCGCGCCGCTGCCGGTGGTGGTGTTGAGGTAGCCGATCCGCAATTCGTTCGCCGGGCGATCCTGCGCCGCGGCGGCCGAGGCCAGCGCCGCCGTGGCGGCAAGGCAGGCGAGAAGCCGCATGGTCCAACCTCCCTCGATGAGGCGATCAATCGCCTTCGTTTAATATTGGACGAAATCCTAGGCGCGGCCCCCGGCCGAGTCAATCGAGCGCGGCCTGTGCGCGGGTGCCGCCGGAAAACACCCGTGCTACACAGTCGACCGGAAGAATCGGGGATGTGAACGGTGGCCAAGGCGAAGACGAAGGCGGGCGCGCGCGATGCGATCCGGCTCGACGAATTCCTTCCCTACTGCTTCGCGCTGCTCGCGCACCGGCTCGGGCTCGGCGCGGCCGACCTGCACGCCCGCCAGCACCGCGTCACGGTGCAGGAATGGAAGGTGCTGTCGATCGTCGCCGATGGCGGGCCGGTCACGCCGCACGAGATCCGCCGCCGCGGCACGCAGGACAAATCCACGATCAGCTGGGCGGTCAAGCGCCTGAAGCGGCGCGGCCTGGTGGCCACGGCGCCGCGCCCGCGCGACGGCCGCACCTTCGAGGTGGCGATGACCGACGAGGGTTGGCGCTTCTACGGCGCGCTCGCGCCCGAAGCGCGCCGGCGCGCGGAACGCGCGTTCGCCGTTCTCTCCGCCGCCGAGCGACGCGCCCTGCAGCGCCTCGTCGCGAAGGTGCTTGCGGGCGCTTGACAGAGCGCGCCGCGGCCCCGAGGATCGTCCAAAATTAGACGAAAGGGCGTGCCTTGCAGTTCGGGCTCAATTTCTTTCCGAGCGTCGGGCCGGCCGAAATGCCGGCCGCGCGCTATTGGCAGGAGGCGCTCGACCTCGTCGAGTTTGCCGACGCCCTCGGCTACCATCATGTCCGCACGGTCGAGCACTATTTCGAGCCCTATGGCGGCTACAGCCCGAGCCCGATCGTGTTCCTGGCCGCCGCCGCGCAGCGCACGAAGCGCATGCGGCTCGTCACCGGCGCGGTGCTCCCGGTCTTCAATCATCCGCTGAAGCTGGCCGGCGAGATCGGCATGCTCGACGCCATCTCCGGCGGCCGGCTCGAGGTCGGCTTCGCGCGCGCGTTCCTGCCGCACGAGTTCGAGCGCTTCGGCCGCAGCCTCGACGAATCGCGCGCCCGGTTCGACGAGGGCGTGGAGCAGGTGCGCCGGCTGCTGGCGGAGGAAAACGTCACGTCCGAGGGCCGCTTCCACCGATTCCGCAACGTCACCTCGCTGCCGCGCCCGACCCAGCGCCCGACGCCGCCGTTCTGGATCGCGGCCTCGACGACGGTTGAAACCTTCGTCGCGGCCGGCCGCGCCGGCTACGCGATCATGTGCATCCCGATCGCCGCCGCGAAGATGTCCGAGTTGATCGGGCAATACCGCGAGGCCTGGCGCGCCGCCGGCCATGCCGGCAATGGCCGCGTCATGCTCGCCTTCTCGATGTGCTGCATGCCGACGGCGGAAGAGGCGATCGCCGCCTATCGCTCGCGCATCGACAGCTACATGGCCGCGCTCGCCGCGGCTGCGTCGGGCTGGGGCAGCGGCACGGCGTCCAAGGATTACGTCGGCTACGACAAGATGGTGGCGGGCATCAAGGCCGAGACGTTCGACAGCCAACGCGCGAAAGGCTCTTGCTGGGCCGGCAGTCCCGCCGAGCTGCGCGCGATGATCGCCGACTACGAGCGCGCGGTGCCGTTCGAGGTGGCGTCGCTGCAGGTGAACCAGCACGGCATGCCGCTCGAGCAGGCCAAGCGCTCCCTCGGCCTCTTCGCGGCCGAGGTGATGCCGCATTTCGCCGAGGCGCGTCATGGATGAGGCCTTGCTCCGCGGCCTGCGCGACGCGCCGGACGCGGCGGCGCTCGTCGCCCGCGCCGAGGCGCGCGATCTCGCGCCCGGCTGGATCCCGCGCAAGAGCGCCGGTCTCATGCGCGAGCCGCAGACGGCGTTCCGCGCCGCGCATTGGCGCTGGGCCGAGGCCAAGGCGGCGATGGATGGCGCCGCGCGCCTCGTCAGCACGCAATTCGCCGAACGGCGCAATTTCGGCCTGCGCAACCCGATCGAAGGCAACGACGCGGCGACGCTGCGCACGCTCGTCTGCGCCTATCAGACCATCATGCCCGGCGAAACCGCGCGCTCGCACCGCCACGCGCCGCACGCGTTCCGCGTGATCCTCGATTCGCACGGCGCCTGGTCGGTCGTGAACGGCGAGAAGCACCCGATGGAGACCGGCGACATCGTGTTGACGCCGGGCTGGTGCTGGCACGGCCACGGCCACGACGGCACTGCGCAGGCCTATTGGTTCGACGGGCTCGACGTGCCGCTCGTGCTCCAGCTCGAGCCGATGTTCTTCGATGAACATCCGGCAGGCTTCGAGCCGGTGCTGCTCACCACGCCCGATTCGCCGTTCCGGTTCACGCGCGATTGGCAGATGCGCGCGCTCGACGCCGCCGCCGACGATCCCGAAGGCTTCTTCGGCCGCCGCATCGCGATCGATACGGCGTCGATGCCCACGATCGGCATCCACGTTCAGCGCTGGCGTGCCGGCTTCGCCTCGCGCCCCTATCGCTGCGCGGCGAACCAGGCCTTCGTCGTCGCCG
>CAZUYG010000242.1:0-5728 GCA_964624265.1 uncultured Candidatus Odyssella sp. | reverse complement strand
TGGGCCGGCGTGGCGGCGACGATGTTTGCCGCGATCATTGGCTTTTTTCGCGCGGCTTTCCCTGCAGCGCGAGCGGAGTCGCCTCCGGCGCGCGCAGATAGAGCGGCTCCGCCGGCGGCAACGGCGAACCGCCCCGCCGGGCCGCCGCGATCGCCGCGGCGCCGATCGCCGCCACCGCGCCCGCATCGGGCGGCGCGCGATCGCTGGCCCAGGCGACGTCGCGCGGATCGTCGGCCAGTTCCGCGGCGACGAGGGCGGCACCGTCGCCAGCGACGAACAATGGCCCCCGCGGCAGCAGCGCCGCGATCGCGCCCGGGCCCGCCACGCGGCCGAGGGCGAGCGGGCGTCGCGCCTCGTCGAAGCATTGCAGATACACGTCGCCGCGCTTGGTATCGATCGCGACCGCGAGCGCGCGCCCGGCCAGCGCCGCGTCCGGCACCGCCAACGCGACCGCGGCGAAGGCCGAAATGCCGATCGCCGGAATGCCCGCCGCGAGCGCGATTCCCCGCGCCGCCGCGAGCCCGATGCGGAGACCGGTGAAGGCGCCGGGGCCGGCGGTGACCGCCACGGCGTCGAGGCTTTCATACGGCGTGCCGAGCATCACGCGCTCGACCATCGGCATCAGCATTTCGGCGTGGCCGCGCGTCATCGCCGCGTGCTCGCGCGCGATCACCGCGCCGTCGCGCCACAGCGCCGCCGAGCACGCCGCGGCCGACGTGTCGATGCCGAGCACGCTCACCATGGGCGCGTTACCGCCCGCATGTTAAGAAGGGCGCCATGAACCTCGTCGAAATCCGCCCGCCCGAATACGACGTCGTCCTCGACATCGCCTATGCGACGCCGCGCAACATCACCGGCAAGCCGGTTTATGCGCGGCCCGGCAGCTATCTGCATCCCGCCGCCGCCGAGAAGCTGGCGCTGGCCATCGCGATCGCGCGGCCGTTCGGCCTGAAGCTCAAGATTTTCGACGCGTTCCGCCCCAGCGAAGCGCAATGGGTGCTGTGGAAGGCGCGGCCCGATCCCGAATTCCTGTCGGATCCGCGCAAGGGCTCGCCGCATTCGCGCGGCGTCGCGGTGGATCTCACGCTGGCCGACGCGGCCGGACGCGAGCTCGACATGGGCACCGGCTTCGATGCGTTCACGCCGCTTTCGCATCACGCGGTGACGAACGGCATCGGCGTCGAGGCGCAGAAGAACCGCCTCGTGCTGCTCGGCATCATGACGTCGGCCGGCTGGGACTTTTACAAGAACGAGTGGTGGCACTATCAGCTCTTCAACGCGCGCGGCTATCCGCTGCTTTCGGACCGCGACCTGCCGCAGCCGATGATGCCGCGCTGACGCGCGGACGCGCGTTACAGGATCTGGCACGCCGCATCGAATTCGTGGCGCGGAAAGCGCGGGTATTCCGGCTCGGCCGCGCGATAGCCGAGCGCGCAGAGGAAGTTCACGCGCAGGCGCCCGTCCGGGAAGAATTCGCGGTTCACCTTCTCCTCGTTGAAGCCCGACATCGGCCCGCAATCGAGCCCGAGCGCGCGCGCGGCGAGGATGAAATAGCCGCCCTGCAGCGAGCTGTTGCGCAGGCAGGTGCGCTCGATGTCGGGCTTGCCCTCGTACCACGAGCGCGCCTGCGGGCGGTGCGGATAGAACACGCCGAGATGCTCGAAGAAGCGCATGTCGTAGGCGACGATCGCGACCACCGGCGCGGTCAGCGTCTTCTTGATGTTGACCGCGTCGATCGCCGGCTCGAGGCGTTTCTTGGCCTCGGCGGAGCGCACGAACAGGAAGCGCGAGGGCTGCGAGTTCGCCGTCGTCGGCCCGAATTTCACGATGTCGTAGAGGCGGCGCAGCAGCGCGTCGGGGACGGGTTTTTCCTGCCACGCGCTGTAGGAGCGCGGCGCGAAAAACAGTCGGTCCAGCGCTTCGTCCATCGTGTCGCCCACGATCGTTCTCCCCTCGCGATTGCGCCGCGGAGAGTGGACCGCGCTCGCGGCGCCGACAAGGCCCCCGCGGCGCGGCGGCCGGGCGCGGCGCCCCCGATCAGCCGTCGTCGTTGCGGGGGATCGTGAGTTGCGCGCCGTCGAACGGCGCGAGGCTTTCGCGCTCGATCACGGCCTGGATGTGGCGCGTGTATTCGAGCCCGAGCTCGGAGTAACGCTGCAGCGTGAGCGCGAGAACGTGGCCCACCGGCGGCTTGCCTTCGGCGCGCAGCGCCGCCCGCTGGCGCCGGAAATCCGTGTACGCGAGGTATGTGTTGAGATTGTGCGCGTAGGCCTGGACCGACGCATAGAGGCTTTCAAACGCCGCGAGCTTCGCGGTGTCGGTTCCGTCGCCGCCGATCATGCCGAACAGCGCGTTCGACCGGCGCGCCGGCGCGGACGCGCCCCAGCCCGTCTCGACGATCGACTGCGCCAGCGCCAGCGAGGGCGGCACCACGTCGACGCGCTCGAGCAACGCGGCCCAATCGATCTTCTTGCCGCGGCTCGCGATCTTGTAGCGCTCGGCGATCGCCTTCAGCCACGCTTCGTCGGCAGGCGGCAGCGTTTCGCCGGCATCGGCGCGGCGGCGCAGTTCGACGAGATAGCGGCGCTCGGACGCGATCCGCTCGTTCACCGCGAGCAACATCGGCAGCAGCGCGCGGATGAACGTATTGCGCTTGTCGTTGACCGTGCGGAGCTGGTCGATGTCTTCCGGCAGCGCCGCCACGAAAACGCGCGGCACGCGCGCGCCGCGGCGCACCGCGGCGAGGTTGAATTCCTGCGTGTCGAACACGGCGGCGACGCGCTTCACCGAATTGTCGAGGAACATCACGGCCGCCGGAGGCGGCGCCTGGGGGTCGGGCCGTTCGAACGTGTTTTCGTCGGTCATGCGCACGAAGATCGACAGGCCGTAGCGGTCTTCGAGCGCGTTCCGGAACGGCTCGTAGCCGGCGCCGAACGCGCCGGCGGCGGCCAGGACGAACAGCGAGAACGCCGCCCAAACGGCGTTGCGCTGGGCGCCGGCTTCCGACGCGCGCCGGCTGGCGGCGCGCGACCGCGCCTGGGCGCGCGCGGGGGCGGAGTGCTTCTTCATTACGGCAGGCCCTTCAAAAATCGCACCCCCTCAAACGGACTCAGGAACGGTGGATCGGCCCTCCGGTTCCGCCACCCATAAGTGGTTATACGTTTATATTGCGTTGCACATCGCCGGACGGCGACGGCTGCCGCAGAGCGGCCTCGCGCGGTCAATAGACCGGGCGAACTTCGGTGACTTCCGGAATGTAGTGGCGCAGCATGTTCTCGATGCCGGCCTTGAGCGTCGCGGACGAACTCGGGCAGCCCGAGCACGAGCCCTTCATCGTGAGGTACACGACGCCCTTCTCGAATCCGTGGAACTGGATGTCGCCGCCGTCCATGGCCACGGCGGGGCGCACGCGCGTGTCGAGAAGCTCCTTGATCTGGCTCACCACCGGATCATCTTCTTCGCTCGCCTGGCTCGAATTGTCGGTATGCTGGTTGACGACCGGACGGTTGGCGGTGAAGTGCTCCATGATCGCGCCGAGGATCGCGGGCTTCATCACGGGCCAATCGGCTTCCGGCCGCTTGGTGACGGTGATGAAATCGGGACCGAGGAAAACGCCGCCAACGCCTTCGATGTCGAACAGCGTTTCCGCGAGCGGGGACTTGCCCTCCGCGGCGCCGACGCTCGGAAAATCGGCCGTGCCCGCGCCGAGCACGGTGCGGCCGGGCAGGAACTTCAGCGTCAGCGGGTTCGGCGTCTCTTCGGTCTGGATGAACATGAGGCGCTCCACGCGGGGAAAGGCGAAAATCGGATCGGCCCGCGGCTTGCACCCCGGTCCGGCGCACCATAAGTGGCGTTGGATTCCGCCCCGGTCAAGCACGGTGTGGCAAAAGGTTTCATGAAGCCGTGACGCGAATTCCGGAAAAACAACGACATAGCATCGCGGACTGGATCCTGTCCGAGGGCCGCAACCTCGCCGACGCGAAGCTGTTTTTCGACGGCCTGAACGAAGCGTTCCGCCGCGCGGGCATTCCCGTCGACCGCGCGCTGTTCAGCCTGCTGGTGATTCATCCGCAGGCCGCGGCGACGGGATTCGAATGGCGCGCGGATCATCCGACCATCGAGATCATGCGCCAGCGCTCGGTCACGACGAGCGACGCCTATCTGCGCTCGCCGATCAAGCGCATTCACGACGGCGTCGATCTGCTGCACGCGCCGCTCAAGGGACCGCGCGCATCGCGCGAATTTCCGTTCTTCGACGAATTGCGCGCCGAGGGCTTCACCGATTACGCGGCCTTCGCGATTCCGTTCGGCAACGGCCAGCGCAACGCGCTGACGCTGACGACGCGGCGGCCGCACGGCTTCACGAAGGCGCAGATCGGGCGCGTGCAGGGCGTGCTGCCGCTCGTCGCGATGGTGTTCGAAATCCACTGGGGCCGCCGCATCGCGGAAGCGGTGCTCGACACCTATGTGGGGCGGCTCGCGAGCGGGCGCATCCTCGCGGGCTCGATCCTGCGCGGCCAGGGCGAGCGGATCGACGCGGTGATCTGGTTCGCCGATCTGCGCGGCTTCACCGCGCTCTCCGATCTCCGCCCCACCGGCGACGTGATCGCCGCGCTCAACCAGTTTTTCGACGCGCTGGCCGGCGCGATCGAGAGCCACGGCGGGCAGATCCTGAAATTCATGGGCGACGGTCTGCTCGCGATTTTCCCGGTGGAAGACGCGGCCTTCCGCCACTATGCGTGCCGCCAGGCGCTGGAGGCGGCGATGGACGCGCACGCCGCCGTCGCGAAGATCAACGCCGAACGCGCGGCCGGCAATGCGCCGATCCTGCGCTTCAACGTGGCCCTGCACGTCGGCGTCGTCGTGTACGGCAATATCGGCTCGGCGACGCGGCTCGATTTCACCTGCATCGGCCCCGCGGTGAACCTCACGGTGCGGATCGAGGGCATCGCGGCGAAACTGGGCGTTCCGGTCGTCATGTCCGCCGCGTTCGCGAACGTCGTGCGCGAATCGCGCGCGACGGTCGTCTCGCTCGGCAAGCACTCGGTGAAGGGGCTGATGGCGCCGCCCGAAGTGTTCACGCTCGCCGAGCTCGCGCCGGCGCCGGCGCTCGTTTCGGCGCCACCGAAAACCGAGGCCGCGTAGGGGCGCGCTGCGCGCGCCCGAAGCTTCGCGGGCCCCTACGCGTCGAACCGTGAGTTCCGTTCAACGGCGCTTGAGACGGCTTGGCTGGCGCGCCCGCGCCATGCGGCGCTATAGAGGCGGCGCGGAAGAGGGTCGTGGCGGGCGCGATGGAACGGACGGGCGAAGCTTCGGACGGCGGCGCCGCCGCGCGCGTGAGTTTCGGCGCGGCGTTCCGCGTCTGGCTCAAGATCGGCCTATTGAGCTTCGGCGGACCGGCCGGGCAGATCGCGCTGATGCACCGCGTTCTCGTCGACGAGAAGAAATGGATCGGCGAGGCGCGTTTCCTGCACGCGCTCAATTATTGCATGGTGCTGCCCGGCCCCGAGGCGCAGCAGCTTGCCACCTATATCGGCTGGATGATGCACCGGACCGCGGGCGGACTCGCGGCCGGGCTGCTGTTCGTGATTCCCGGCGCCTGCGTGATCCTGGCGCTGAGCACGATCTACGCCGGGTTTCACAAGGTCGCGCTGGTGCAGGCGCTGTTCTTCGGCATCAAGGCGGCCGTGCTCGCGGTCGTGGTCGAGGCGCTGCTGCGCATCGCTAA
>CAZUYG010000241.1:0-5735 GCA_964624265.1 uncultured Candidatus Odyssella sp. | reverse complement strand
GTCTCGACGCGCTGCGGCGGGCCCGCGGCGGGGCTTTCGGTCGGCCGGGCCGTGCCCAAAAAGGGCTACGAGACCCTCCTTGCGGCATTGGCCCGCCTGCCCCGGGCGGTCGCCTGGCGCTTCGAGCACATCGGCGGGGGCCCCGATCTGCCGAAGCTCAAGAGCGAGGCCGAACGGCTCGGCATCGCCGCGCAGATCGCATGGCGCGGCGCGCAGGCGCAGGAAGCGGTGCTCGAAGCGTATCGCCGCGCCGACGTGTTCGCCCTCGCGAGCCGCGTCGCCGACGACGGCGATCGCGACGGTCTGCCCAACGTGCTCATGGAAGCGCAGAGCCAGGCGCTGGTCTGCGTGGCCACGAACGTCTCGGCGATCCCCGAGCTGATCGCCGACGGGGAAACCGGCCTGCTCGTGCCGCCCGAAGATGCGGCGGCGCTTTCCGCCGCGCTGGAGCGCCTGATCCGCGATCCCGCGCTCCGGGCGCGTCTCGGCGCCGCCGGCCGGGCGCGGATCGCTTCATCGTTCGATCATGCGCACGCGATCGGCGATCTCGCGCGCCGGTTCGGGCTCTAGCGATGCGCGTGGCCTTCTACGCGCCGCTGAAACCGCCCTCGCACCCGGTGCCCTCGGGCGACCGGCGCATCGCGCGCCTGCTGCTCCGCGCCCTGCGCAGCAAGGGCCACGATGTGCGCGTCGTCTCGGCGTTCCGGTCCTACGAGGGCGAGGGCGACCGCGCGAAGCAGGGCGAGATCGAGCGGCGCGGCGCGGCCGAGGCGGATCGCCTGTTGCGCACGAAACTCGCGCGCTGGCGGCCGCACGCATGGTTCACCTACCACCTCTATCAGAAAGCCCCGGACTGGCTCGGCCCGCCGATCGCGCGGAAACTCGGGATTCCCTATCTCGTCGCCGAGGCCGCCTATGCGCCGCGGCGCTCGAAAGGCCGTTGGGATCGCGGCCTCGCCGCCGTCGCCGAGGCGCTGCGCCAGGCCGACACAGCCTTCATGCTCAATCCGAACGACGAGGAATGCGTGGCGCCGCTGCTGCGCCGCCGCGCCGGCGCCGTGCATGCGATGAACGCGCACCTGCGCACCCCGGAGTTCGCTGCCTGGGCGAAGCGCCGCAAGGGCCGGCCCGCCGCGGCCGAGCCGATGCTGCCGTTTCTCGAGGCCGCGCCGTATCGGCGTACACGCACGCGCCGGGCTGGGCATCGCGCGCGCCTCGCCGCGCGGCACGGCATTCCGGCCGGCGAGCCCTGGCTCCTCGCCGTCGGCATGATGCGCGCGGGCGACAAGCTCGCGTCGTTCCGCCTGCTCGCGAAGGCGCTGTCCGGCCTCAAGCGTTTGCCCTGGCGCCTGCTCGTGGCGGGCGACGGCCCGGCGCGCGCTTCCGTGCGCAAGGCGTTTGCGCGCTTCGGCCGTCGCGTGCATTGGCTTGGCGCCTGCGGCGAAAGCGATCTGCGGGCCGTCTACGCCGCGAGCGATCTTCTCGTCTGGCCCGGCGTCAACGAAGCGATCGGCATGGCGATCCTCGAGGCGCAGGCGGCGGCGCTGCCGGCCGTCGTCGGCGATGTCGGCGCCGCGTCGTCGATCGTCGCCGATGGGCACACCGGGTTCCTGGCCGCGGTCGGCGACGCGGCGGCGTTCCGGCGTGCCGTCGCCGCGTATCTGGACCTTTCCGTTGAACGTCGCGCGGCGATGTCCGAAGCGGCGGCCGCGAAGGCGTGCGCGTTCCACGATTTGCCGTTCGCCGCCGATCAGCTCGATCGCGTGCTGCGCGGCGCCGTCGCGCGCGCGAGAGCGGGGCGGCGATGAGCGCGATTCTCTTCGTCCGCCACGGCCCCACCGAATGGAATACGCAGGGGCTCATCCAGGGGCAGACCGACATTCCGCTCTCCGCGGAAGGCCGCGCCGAAGTGCGGCGCTGGGCGCTGCGCGCGGATTTCGCCGGGTTCGAATGGTACGCCAGCCCGCTCGCGCGCGCGCGGGAAACGGCGGAGCTTCTCGGCGCCACCGGGCTGCGCACCGAGCCGCGGCTCATGGAGGCGAACTGGGGCGAATGGGAGGGCTGGTCGCTCGCGCGTCTCCGGCAGGATATCGGCGAGATCTTCGCGGCGATGGAGGCGCAGGGCCTCGATCTCACGCCGCCGGGCGGGGAATCGCCGCGCATGGTGCGCGCGCGCCTGGCCGCATGGCTGGCCGAGATGGCGCCGGCGCAGCGGCCGATCGTCGCCGTGTGCCACGCCGGCGTGGTTCGCGCGGCCTATTCGCTGGCAACCGGCTGGGAGATGAAGAAGAAGGCGCCGTTGGCCCGCCCGCACGCTTTCGCGCATCTTTACGAACTGTCGCCGGCCGGCGCGCTGACGGTTGGCGAGATCAACATCCCGCTCTTGGCGCCCGATACGCCCGATCCTTACGATCCGCCCGATGGCTGAAACCGGCCGCGTCTTCATCTGGGTCCAGCATCTGCTCGGCATCGGGCATCTGATGCGGGCGGCGCACATCGCGCGCTATCTCGCGGCGAGAGGCTGGCAGGTCGATCTCGCCAGCGGCGGCCCGCCGGTGGAGAACCTCGATTTCGGCGCGGCGCGCTTCCATCAGCTCGCGCCGCTCAGGGCCGCCGATGCGGCGTTCAGCGGTCTCGTCGACGCGGAGGGCAACCCGCCGGACGAGGCGTTCAAGACCGCGCGCCGCGAGCAGCTCCTGCGCCATTTCGTCCTCGCCGATCCCGATATTCTCATCGTCGAGCACTATCCGTTCGGCCGCCGGCAGCTGCGCTTCGAGCTCGACTATCTGCTGGGCGCCGCGCAGCACATTTCGGCGCGCCCCATCATCCTCGGGTCGGTGCGCGACATTCTCGTCGAGCGCAGGCCCGAGCGCGAGGAAGAGACCGTTGCTGCCATCGCGCGCTTCGATGGCGTGCTCGTGCACGGCGATCCGGCGCTCGTGCCGTTCGAGAAGAGCTTCGGCGCTACCGACCGGATCCGGAGCAAGCTCGTCTACACCGGCTATATCGGCGGCACCGCGCCGACGAAGGCGCCGCCGCCCGGCGAGGGCGACAACGAGATCATCGTTTCGGCCGGCGGCGGCGCCGTCGGCGGCAAGATCGGCGATGCCGCGATCGACGCGGCGGCGTCCGTGCCGCATGTCCGCCGCTGGCGCATCCTGGTCGGCGCCAATGCCGGGCCGCGGCTGCTGCGCAAGCTGCGCGCCCGGGCGCCCTCGTGGGTCGTCGTGGAACCGGCGCGGCCGGATTTTCGCGGCCTGCTCGCGCGCTGCGCCGTGTCCGTATCGCAGGCCGGCTACAATACCGTCGTCGACGTGCTTGCCGCCGGCGCGCGGCCCGTGCTGGTGCCGTTCGCGACCGGGCGTGAGACGGAGCAGACGCTGCGGGCCGACTGTCTCGCGCGGAAGGGGCTCGCGCGCGTGCTGCCCGAATCCGCGCTGACGCCGGACCGGCTCGCGGCTTTCGTCGCCGAGGCGATGGCCATGCAGCGGCCGTGGGGGAAGGTGAAGCTCGACGGGGAGGCAGAAACCGAGCGCTATCTCGCCACGGCGCTCGCGCGGCGCCGCGGGGCCGGGGCATGACCGAAACGGCAGCCTGGGCCCGGCTCGATGCGGAGCTTGCCGCCTGGCAGCAGGCCGGCCGCGCGGCCACGCTGTGGTGGCGCGACGACGACGCCGGCGACGCGACGGCGGCCCTGCGCCGGCTGGTGGCGCTGGCCGAAAGCCATGCGGTCCCGCTGGCGTTGGCCACGGTTCCGGCCTGGGCCACGCCCGCGCTCGCCGCGGCGGTAAAGGAGGCCGGCGCGCTCGTCAGCGTGCTCCAGCACGGCTACGCCCACGCCAATCATGCCCCGCTGGGCCAGAAGAAGTTCGAGCTCGGCCCGGAACGGCCGGCACCCGTCGTCGTCGCCGAGCTGGCGCAGGGCTGGCAGATTCTCGAGGCCCGCTTCGGCGCTCAGTTCGCGCCGGTGATGGTGCCGCCCTGGAACCGGATGGCGCCCTATCTTCCGCCCTATCTCGCCGAACTGCGTTACGGCGGCCTCTCGCAATTCGGCCCCCGCACGCGCCGGCAGCCGGCGCGCGGGCTGGTGCAGGTCAACACCCACGTCGACATTGTCCATTGGAAAGGACCGGCGCCGCGTTTCGCCGGCGAAGCGAAACTCGTCGACGAGTTCGTCTTGCACCTGGCCGCGCGCAGGAGCGGCGAGGCGGATCCCGCCGAGCCCACCGGGCTCCTAACGCACCACGCCGCGCATGACGAGGCGTGCTGGGCCTTCCTCGAAACGCTGTTCCGCCGCCTCGCCGGTCATGCGGCAGTGCAGTGGCTGGCGGCGCCGCGCGTTTTCGCCGATGCTACGGCGTCATGAGCTTCCATCGTTACGAGCGGCGCGCGCTGTACGGCGATTTCGCCCGCGCCGGCATCGGCCTCGCGCTCTGTCTCGGCGCCGTCGCCGTCACGGGGGGAAGCGGTTTTACCGCGTGGCTGTTCGGCGTTTGTGCCGTGATCTTCCTGCTGTTCGGCCTGAGGACTCTGCTTCGGTCGGTGACCAATTATGAATTGACCGACACGGGTTTGACGCGGTTCTATGCTACCGGGTTCGGGCGATCCGAACGCGTCCTGGCGTGGCAAGAGCTGAAGAAGCTCAAGCTGCGTTTTTTTCCCGCCAAGCGCGACCGGTCACAAGGCTGGATGGAAATGTCGCTGGCGGGCGAAAGGGCGCGGATGCGGCTCGATTCGACGCTCGGGGATTTCGACTCGATCGTGCGCGCAGCGGTGGGGGCCGCGACGCGCCGCCGGCTCGCCTTGAGCGAGTCGACGCTGAGCAATCTGGCTGCGCTCGGCATCGCCGTCGCACAGGAGGATGGCGGAAATCGCACGGACGGAGGCTCGCCGGCCTGAGGCCGGCGGCGAGGAGAGGGTTACGGCCGCGGGTATGAACGATCTTCTGACAATTCGCGATCTGCGCGTCGATTTCCGCGTTCATGGCGGCATCGTGCGCGCGGTGCGGGGCATTTCGTTCAGCGTACCGCGCGGCGGCTCGGTGGCGCTGGTCGGCGAATCCGGCTCCGGCAAAACGGTCGTGTCGCAGGCGATCATGGGCATCCTGCCCGAGATCGCCGACATCAAGGGCGAAATCCTGTTTGCCGACCCGATGAAGGGCGGCGCGGTCACCGATATCGCGAAGCTCGGCCGCGACAGCCGCGCGATGCGCGGCATCCGCGGCGGGCGCATCTCGATCATCTTCCAGGAGCCGATGACGTCGCTTTCGCCGCTGCACACGATCGGCAACCAGATCGTGGAAGCGCTGCGCCTGCACCGCGACGTTCCGCAGAAAGAGGCCGAGACGCTGGTCGAGGAGATGCTGCGCCTCGTGGGCTTCCCCGATCCCAGGCGCGGCCTCCGCACCTATCCGTTCGAGCTGTCGGGCGGTCTGCGCCAGCGCGCGATGATCGCGATGGCCCTCGTCTGCAATCCCGCGCTGCTGATCGCCGACGAGCCCACCACCGCGCTCGACGTCACGATCCAGGCCCAGATCCTGAAGCTCATCAAGGATCTCCAGCAGGAACTGGGCATGGCCCTGCTGCTGATCACGCACGATCTCGGCGTCGTGGCGAACATGGCCGACGACGTGGTCGTCATGTACCACGGCGAGGTGATGGAGGGCGGCCCGGCCGAGGAAATCTACCGGCGCCCCGAGCACCCCTATCTGAAGGCGCTGATGCGCGCCGTGCCGC
>CAZUYG010000240.1:0-5744 GCA_964624265.1 uncultured Candidatus Odyssella sp. | reverse complement strand
ATCCGCACGCGGTCGCCGCTGTGCCCCTGCGCGGCGAATTCGAGCGCGGTCAGCGCGCTGGCCGCGGCGACCCCGAGCGACGCCGCCGCGATGTGCGTCAGCGCCTTCGGCTTCTTGGCGACGAGCGCCGCATCGGTCACGTGCGTCTCGGCGTGGGTGCCGTCCTTGAGGCGGTCGGCGATGCCGAAAACCGCATCGCCCGGACGGAGATCGCTGATGCCCGAGCCCACCGCCGCGATAACGCCGGAAAAATCGCGCCCCAGGATACGCGGCAGCTTGAGCGCGCCGTACTGGTTCATCGACCCGTCGCGCATCTTGAGATCGGCCGGGTTCACGCTGGCCGCGTGCACCTCGACGACGACCTCGTTCGGGCCCGGCATCGGCTCCGGCGTCTCGGCGAACTCCATGACCTCGGGCCCGCCGAATGCGCGAATCAGAATGGCTTTCATCGCATCAGGCCCCGCGCTTGGCGACTTCGCCCATGTCGTTCCACACCATCTGGTCGACGAGCTTGCCCGCGCGCACCGTGAAACGGTCGATGAAGCGGATCCCTTCGAAGGCGGTGCCGTCGTTCCATTCGCCGTAGAGCGTGCCGAAGCAGTAGACGTGCGTGCCGGTGCCGCCCTGCGCCGCGTCGAAACGGTCGTAGCGTTTCTTGACCCAGCGATAGCGCGGCTTGGCCCAGGCGATCACCGCCTCGAGCTCGGTGAAGCGATGATTGCCCGGAAACGTCATCGTGAAGCCGGGCGCCAGGAAGCGTTTCGCGCGCTCGAGGTCACGCGCCTCCATCGTGTCGAGATAGGCGCGGACGATGTCGCGCGCGAGGACGAGCGGATCTGGCGTCGTGTCGGGCATGGGGCGCTCCGGGCTTGCTGGGCCGGGACTGTCGGTCTAGGTACAGCGCCGTGTCAACGGTCGGGCGCGTCATGCCCCTCACACTGGCCGAAAAGCTCTGTGCCAAGGCCGCCGGCCGCGAGACGGTGGCGCCGGGCGAGATCGTGACCGCCAAGGTCGATCTCGCGATGATCCACGATTCGGGCGGCCCGCGCCGGGTCGAACCGATGCTGAAGGAACTGGGCGTCGGCCTGTGGGATCCGTCGCGGGTCGTGCTGATCGCCGATCACTACGTGCCGGCGGTGGATGCCGAGAGCGCCGCGATCCTCGACCTCACGCGCAAGTTCGCGCGCCAGCGCGGAGTCGAGGCGTTCTACGACATGCAGGGCATCTGCCACGTCGTGCTGCCCGAGCGCGGACACCTCGCGCCGGGCATGTTCGTGGCCGGCGGCGACAGCCATTCGACGACCGGCGGCGCCTTCGGCGCGTTCATGATCGGCATCGGCGCCACCGAGATGGCCGGCGTGCTGGCCACCGGCGAGATCTGGGTGCGCGTTCCGGCGACCATCCGCATCGAATGGACCGGCCGTCTGGGCCCCGCCCTCTCGGCCAAGGACATCATGCTGTTCCTCTGCGGCCGGCTCGGCATGGACGCCGCGAACTACATGGCCGTGGAGTTCGACGGCGAGGCCGTGCGCGCGCTCCCGATGAGCGAGCGCATGGTGCTGGCGAACATGGCCGCCGAGCTCGGCGCCAAGGTCGGGCTCGTGCCGCCGGACGGCGTGACGGTCGACTACGTGACGGCGGCCGGCGCGCGCGTCGGCGGCGATTGGCAGCGCTGGCGCAGCGACGCGGGCGCGGCGTTCGCCGAGAATCACCGGTTCGACGCCGGCGCGCTCGCGCCGCAGGTGGCCGCGCCGCACAGCCCCGAAAACGCGGCCGACGTTTCCGCGCACGGCACGGTCGCGATCGATCAGGCCTATATCGGCGCCTGCACCGGCGCGAAACTCTCCGACCTGCACATGGCCGCGGCGATCCTGCGCGGACGCAAGGTCGCCAAGGGCGTGCGGCTCCTCGTGGCCCCCGCCTCGGCGCGCACCACGCAGCAGGCTGCCGCCGACGGCACGCTCGCCACGCTCACCGAGGCGGGCGCGATCCTGCTGCCGTCGGGCTGCGGGGCCTGCGCCGGCTACGGCGCCGGCATCCTCGCCGAAAACGAAGTGTGCATCTCGGCCACCGCGCGCAACTTCAAGGGCCGCATGGGGCACGGCACGTCGAAGGTGTACCTCGGTTCTCCGTTCACGGTGGCCGCCTCGGCGGTCGCCGGACGCATCGCCGATCCGCGCCCGTTGCTGGCCGAGCGCACGTCCGCATCCTGACGCCGGCGCCCGCAAGCTTGGGCTAGTTCTCCGCGCCGGCATGTGTCGGCGTCCTTGCGCGGAATTTCACATATTCGCTTAAGCAACTGTAAACCATAAATAATTTGCGTGCGCGCCGCATATTGTGAATTGCCCCGCGCGAAACCGTGATCCAATTCGTTAACAGGTTGCACAGGCGCCGCTGCACACCCGAAAAGCGAGAGGCCGATGTCACCCTTGATCGCGAACGATGCCGTTCTGGCGCCGCTCTGGCGCTACTGGGATACGAAGCGCGGGCGCCGGCGCATGCCGCTGCGGCGCGAGATCGATCCCGGCGAAATCCCGCGCCTGCTGCCCCATCTCCAGCTCGTCGAACATGTCGAAGGACGCGGCTTCCGCTACCGGCTCTGCGGATCGGCGATCGCGCAGGGCTATGGGTTCGATGCCACCGGCAAGTTCACGCACGAGATTCTGTCGCCGGCGCGGCACGCGATCGCGAGCCGTCACTATGCGCTGGTGTTCGACACCGCGCGGCCGCTGTACGCGCGCAACCGCTACGTCCAGGACAGCTTCCTGATCGTCATGATCACCCGGATCGTCCTTCCTCTGTCGCTCGATGGCGAGAGCGTCGGCGTGCTGCTGCTCGGCCACAGCTTCGCTTCGCCCACGGCCGAAGAGCAGGCGCCTGGCCTCGACGGCGTGATCGACACGGACGAATACGAATTCCTCGAAGGGCCGCCGGCGCTGTCGCTGGTCTCTCCGCACCGCGCGGCCGCGTCGCGTTGATCCCTGCGCGGGAGGCCGCGCGCCCGGCGCGCGATTTCTCCGCATGACGCTTGCGCGGGGGCGCGCTATGGTTCGCGCCCGCCATGATCGCATCCGCCCCGCGCACCGCCGAATCGCCGCACGCCGCCGCCCCTGCCGGCGGGCGCGCCTGGGTGTTCGGCGACAATGTCGACACGGACGTGCTGGCACCGGGCCTCTACATGAAGGGGCCTGTCAGCGAGCTCGCCAAGCATTGCCTCGAATCGCTCGATCCGCGTTTCGCGCGCGAGGCGCGGCCCGGCGACATCGTGGTCGGGGGCGGCAATTTCGGCATGGGCTCGTCGCGCGAGCAGGCCGCGATGGCGCTGAAGGCGCTCGGTATCGCGGCCGTGGTCGCGAAGAGCTTCGCGCGCATCTTCTATCGCAATGCGATGAACCTGGCGCTGCCGGTGCTCGTGTGCCCCGAGGCCGGCGCGATTGCGGCCGGCGACCGCCTCGTGCTGCACGCCGCTGAGGGCCGGCTCGACGACCTCACGCAGGGCCGCGTCTTCGCCTGCGAGCCCATTCCCCCGCATCTCCTCGCGATGATCGCCGATGGCGGCCTGCTGCCGCACCTCGCGAAGAAACTCGGGGCGCGCGCGTGAGCGGCAACGGCAGCGACCTGCGTACGCTGCTCGCGGGCCCGCCGATCGTGGTGGCGCCCGGCATCTACGACGCGCTCACCGCGCTGCTGGCGAGCCGGGCGGGCTTCAAGGCGCTCTATCTCTCCGGCGCGAGCATCGCCTACACGCGCTTCGGCCGGCCCGATCTCGGCCTCGTCGGCATGGACGAGGTGGCCGAGACTCTGATGGCGATCCGCGAGCGCGTGACGGCGCCGATCATCGTCGACGCGGACACCGGCTTCGGCAACGCCCTCAACGTGCAGCGCACGGTGAAACGCTTCGCGCGCGCCGGCGCCGACGCGATCCAGCTCGAAGACCAGACCTTTCCGAAGCGCTGCGGCCATCTCGACGAGAAGCGCGTCGTGCCAGCGGCCGAGATGGTCGGCAAGATCAAGGCGGCGCTCGACGCGCGCCCCTCCGCCGACGTGCTCATCGTCGCGCGCACCGACGCGATCGGACCGGAGGGCCTGTCGGCGGCACTCGATCGCGCCGAGGCCTATCGCGACGCCGGCGCCGACGTGCTGTTCATCGAGGCGCTGCGCTCCGAGGCCGAGATCGGCGCGGCGATGCAGCGCTTCCGCGACCGCATCCCGCTGCTGGCCAACATGGTCGAAGGCGGCAAGACGCCGATGAAGACCGCGGCCGAGCTTCAGGCGCTCGGTTTCTCGCTGGCGATTTTCCCGGGCGGCACCGTGCGCTTCCTCGCGCAAGGCCTCGCCGACTACTATGCGAGCCTGGCGCAACACGGCACCACGGCGCCAATGCGCGCGCGCATGCTGGATTTCGACGGCCTCAACGCGCTGATCGGCACGCCCGAGATGCTGGCGCTCGGCAAGAAGTACGAAGGTTAGATGATCGACCCCGTCACCCTCGCCGTCCTGAAGGGCCGGCTCGAGCAGATCGCCGACGAGATGGACGCGACGCTGTTCCGCAGCGCGTTCAATCCGATCATCGCCGAGGCGCACGACGCCTCGCACGGCCTCTACGACGCTCGCACCGGCGAAACGCTGATCCAGGGGAAGTCCGGCCTGCCGATCTTCGTCGGCGCAATGGCGTTCGCAGTGAAGGCCGTCATCGACAAGATCGCCGCAGATGGCGGCGCCGTTGCCGACGGCGACGTCTACCTGTTCAACGATCCCTATGACGGCGGCACGCATCTCTCCGATTTCAAGCTCGTGCGGCCGTTCTTCCGCGACGGCAAGGTGTTCTGCTACCTCGCCTCGGTCGGTCATTGGCACGACGTCGGCGGCAACGTGCCCGGCAACTACAATCCGGTCGCGACCGAATCCTATCAGGAAGGGATGCTGATACCGCCGGTGAAGCTGTTCGCCGCGGGACGCATGAATCAGGACATCGTCGACATCGTGATGGCCAATTCGCGCCAGCCGCGCAGCCTCTACGGCGACCTGAACGGCCAGATCAACGCGCTCGATCTCGGCGCCCAGCGGCTCGCGGCCCTGCTCGACGAGATGGGCGCCGCCACCGTGACCGAGGCGCTCGCCGAGCTGAAGGCGCGCGCCGCCCGGCTGATGCGCGCCAACATCGCCGAGCTGCCCGACGGCACCTATTCGGCCGAGGACTGGCTCGACAATGACGGCATCGTCGATGCGCCGCTCAGGATCGCGCTCGACATCGTGAAGCGCGGCGAGTCGATGACGCTCGATTTCTCGCGCACCGCGGCCGCCTGCGCCGGCCCGGTGAACATCGCGCGCTCGACGGCGATCGCGAGCTGCTACGTGGCGCTGAAGCACGTGTTCCAGGACGTGCCGGCCAATGCCGGCTGCCTCGAACCGATCGCGTTCGTGATCCCCGAGCACTCGCTGCTCTCGGCGACGCGGCCCAAGCCGGTCGGCGGCTACACCGAGACGATCCTGCGCGTCATCGACGTCGTGTTCCAGGCGCTGGCCGCGGCGGCGCCGCACAAGGTGAACGGCTGCGCCTACGGCACGATCAACGCGCTCTCGCTCGCCGGCCATCGCAAGAACGGCCAGCGCTGGGTGATGTTCTCGTTCTTCGGCGGCGGCCATGGCGGCCATCCCGAAGGCGACGGCCTCAACCACGGCAACGCGCCGATCTCCACGGCGACGATTCCGCCGGTGGAAATTCTCGAGGCCGCCTATCCGGT
>CAZUYG010000239.1:0-5783 GCA_964624265.1 uncultured Candidatus Odyssella sp. | reverse complement strand
CACCGTTGTCCTGAACTCGCCGAACATGACCGGCTCCTCGGGCCGGACGATGGCCGAATCGATCCGCAGCCAGGCGCCGCCGCGATAGACGAACGTGCCGTGCCGGCTGGGATGATCGGAAAGCTCGATGGTGCCGTCCTCGCCGAGCCGCAGCGTCGCGTGCGGCCGCGATACGCTGTTGTCGCCGAGAGCGATGTCGCAGCCGCTGCCCCGGCCGATGGTATAGCTTCGCGCCGCCGGCACCTTCATCGCCCGATGCTAGCAGATCGAGGAAAACATCGGCAGGGTAGCGCGGCCGCACCGAACTCCCGTAAAATGGGCCGGCGCGGGTTCGGGGTAGGGCGGCCGATGCAGCCTCGTGACGAGCAGGCAGACCAGGATCGGCCCCACCACGCGCTGCCCGAAGGAACGATCGTCGCCGGCTACAGGATCGGCGCCGTCCTCGGCAGGCCCGGCGGCTTCGGTATCACCTATTTCGCGACCAACGAACTCCGCGCCACCGAGCGCTACGCGATCAAGGAGTTCTTTCCGAGAAGCCTCGCGGTGCGCAGGGCGGGCGAAACCGCGGTGCATCCCACCCGTCCGGGAGACGCGGCCGCGTTTCAGCACGCGCTGGACCGCTTCAAGGACGAGGCGATGGCGCTCGCCAAATTCAGGCATCCGAACATCGTGGAGGTGCGCAACTTCTTTGCCGCGAACGGCACCGCCTATCTGCTGATGACCTACGAAGACGGGCTCACGCTCGCCGATCTGCTCGAGCAGAACGGCCCGCTGCCGCCGGGCTTCCTGGTGGCGCTCATTCCCGGGCTATTCGGCGCGATCCATGCGGTCCACGCCGGCGACTACATCCATCGCGATCTCAAGCCGTCCAACATCTACATCCGCAGCGCGGACCACTCGCCGGTCCTGCTGGATTTCGGGGCCGCCCGCGAGGCGCTGGGCGAAGAGGGCGTGACCAGCCTCACCGAGATCCGGACCCCGGGCTACGCGCCCCATGAGCAGTATTTCCGCAAGGGCGCGCAGGGCGAATGGACCGACATCTACGCGCTCGGCGCAACGCTCTATTGCTGCGTCACGGGCCGGCCGCCGCCCGAAGCGCCCGAGCGCAAAGAGCGAGACACGATCGTGCCCGCCGTCAGGGCGGCGAAAGGGGACTATCCGCACGGCCTGTTGAGCGCGATCGACGCGATGCTGGCGGTCGACCGCAACGAACGCCCGCAGACGATCGACAGCGTGGTCCCGCTCATCCTGCCGCGCAACAGCGGCGATACGCCGACGCGCGATCCGAACCTGGAAGGGCCGGCCGCGAATGCAGACGAACGTTGGATGAGCGATCTCCGGAGCAGACTTGCTCCGCTGCTGTCGTCATCGCCGGATGCGGACAAGTCGGCGGACGATTTCTTCGTTTCCGCCCGGAAAAAGAAGTGGCGGGGCACGCCGCAGTTTCGTCGCGGACGTCTCCCGCTTCTGGTCAGCACTTTCGCTTTTGCGGTCACGGCCGGCGCCCTCGCGTATTGCGCAGCCGATCCGATGTCGCTGCCCGTCATTCTTTGGGGCTCGGAGCCGCTCACCCTCGCGACGCTCGCAGCCGGTTTGGCCGTTCTCGCCGGCATTCCGCTTGCCCTGATCGGATATTTCCGGCTGGTCCGCGGCGTCAATCCGGAAATCCCGTCGATCTGGCTCGCCGCCGGAGCGACGCTGCTGGCGGGCACGCTTCTCCTCTATTCGGACTTTGCCATCGATCGGCTGCTCAAGGGCAGCATCGTTCGATACGGGGACTACGTTCCGCCGCCGGGCCTGCTGCTGTTTGCGGTGGCGGCCGGCCTGTTGTGGCGCAATCGGATCGAAATCCTTCTCCAGCGGCGGCGGTGGAAGCTCGCGCGCCGCTGGCGACTGGCCTATGCGCCGTCGTTCGCGATCCTGCTGGCTTTTTGCGTCGTCGTCGGCGGGGCCATCGGCAGCAGCCAGCTGCCGCAACTGTCGACAACGCTGCCGGATCCGGTCCTGGAATTGCTGCGGAAGGCGGAGCGGCTCGCGGCGGAAGATCGGAATCGCGACAAGGATGCACTGGCGGCCATCGAGGAAGCGCGCCGCATCAATCGGAACGACCCTCGAATCGGCACGACGCGCGTGACGATCGCCAAATCGATTCTGGCCGAGTTCGACCCGGTCCCGCTGAGTCCGAGCGCCCCGTTCGACCGGGTTCGCGGCGCCCAGCTTCGCATGATCATCGATCGCGCGAAAACATTCGAGCCCGATTGGCCCGGTATCGCTCAGGCCGAGACGATGCTCGAGGCACTGCGTGCCGGAAAGTGGGGCGGGTATCCGGATTGTGCGGGATGCCCGGAACTCGTGATCATTCCGGCGGGCAATCTCCTCCTCGGGTCGCCGCCGGACGAAAAGGGCCGGGATGCCAGCGAAGGTCCGCAATACCGCGTGACGATCGAGCAGCCGTTCCTGATCGGGCGCTACGAAGTCACGCGCGCGGAGTATGCGCGGTATGTCGCGGAGGCCGCTCCCCGATCCGAAACCGAGGGATGCAGTGTCTGGAAGCTTTGGGATCGGGTCTATGTCGAAGAGAAGGAGCGGAGCTGGCGCGACCCGGGTTTCGCGCAAGCGGATGACCATCCCGCCGTGTGCGTGAGCTGGCTCGACGCGGCCGGCTATGTCGAATGGCTCAGCAAGAAAACCGGCAAGCGCTATCGCCTGCCCAGCGAAGCGGAGTGGGAATACGCCGTCCGCGCCACCACGCTGACCCCCTATTCGACTCCAGGGGGCGTCCGTTTCGCGCCCGTCGCGGGTAATGGGCCCTACCGGCCATCGCCGCCGAGTATGGGCCAATACATCAACCGCCCCGACCCGGATCTTGCCAACTACTGGAGCGCGGGCACCGTGCCGGCGAAATCGTGGTTTCCGGAGAATGCGTTTCGGCTCAAAAACATGCATGGCAATGCCGCGGAGTGGGCGCTGGATTGCTGGATCGCCGACTACCGGCGGGCGGCCACCGACGGCGGGCCGCGCACGGTGGGGAGTTTCTGTGCCGAGCGCGTCATCCGCGGCGGCGGTTGGTCCGGAAACGAGGCTGACGCACGATCGGCCGCGCGCCGCTTTGCGCCCATCGCGACGCGCCGGACCGATCTCGGCTTTCGGGTCGTCCGGGAGCTCGAATAGGGCCGGGACGGGGGCGAATGGCGGCCTTGCTGCACTGCGACAGAACGCGCGCGGTGCAGCATGGGCCGGGGGCGGATTTGCCGCCGGAAACCGCCGCTAACCGCTTGACGTAACGCAAAGCCGCGATTAGGTTCCGCCGCACTTCAGCAGGACCGAGCGGGGCAGCGGCAGGCGCCAACGCGCAGCCGAGTCCCGCGGCTGTTTTTAGATCCGAGCTTCACGCCCTGACTTGCGCCCCTTCGGGGGCCTCCGAGGAGCGGGCGTCGCTGCACCGGCCGAAACGAGCCCAAGCGGGCTTTTCGGTCGGTATTTTTGTCCGGCCGCCCCCGATGGGACGCGCATGGGCAGAGGAAGCGAAGGATCGGGAGAAGGGGCGCGTCCCGACAGGGCCGCGTCCGCCGGGCAAAACGACGAGAAGGCACTGACATGCCGACGATCAACCAGCTGATCCGCAGCGCGCGGACGGCGCCAAAGTCGCGGAGCAAGTCTCCGGCGCTGGAATCCTCGCCGCAGAAGCGCGGCGTGTGCACGCGCGTCTACACGACGACGCCGAAGAAGCCCAACTCGGCGATGCGCAAGGTCGCCAAGGTGCGCCTCACCAACCAGTACGAAGTGGTGAGCTACATCCCCGGCGAAGGCCACAACCTGCAGGAACACTCGGTCGTCATGATCCGCGGCGGCCGCGTCAAGGATCTCCCGGGCGTCCGCTACCACATCATCCGCGGCACGCTCGACACGCAAGGCATCGCCAAGCGCCGCCAGCGCCGTTCGAAATACGGCGCCAAGCGCCCGAAGTAAGGAAACATCCCATGGCCCGCCGCCGCCGCGCCGACAAGCGCGAAGTCCTCCCCGATGCGAAATACGGCGACGTCGTCGTCGCCAAGTTCATGAACACCGTCATGTCGCGCGGCAAGAAGTCGGCCGCCGAGCAGATCGTCTACGGCTCGTTCGAGATGATCGAGAAGAAGACGAAGAAGAGCGCGGTCGAGATCTTCCACAACGCGCTCGACAACGTGAAGCCGCACATCGAAGTGCGTTCGCGCCGCGTCGGCGGCGCCACCTATCAGGTGCCGGTCGAGGTGCGCCCCGAGCGCGCCCAGGCGCTGGCGATCCGCTGGCTGATCACGGCCGCGCGCGCGCGCGCCGAGCGCACGATGGCGCATCGCCTGTCGACCGAGCTCATGGAAGCGGCGGAGAACCGCGGCACGGCCGTGAAGAAGCGGGAAGACACGCACAAGATGGCGGAGGCCAACCGGGCCTTCTCCCATTACCGCTGGTAACCGGCAAAACGGCGGATACGGCAATGGCCCGATCGCATCCCATCGAGCGCTACCGCAACATCGGCATCATGGCCCACATCGATGCGGGCAAGACGACGACGACGGAGCGCATCCTCTATTACACCGGCAAGTCCTACAAAATCGGCGAGGTGCACGAAGGCACCGCGACGATGGACTGGATGGAGCAGGAGCAGGAGCGCGGCATCACGATCACGTCGGCCGCGACGACCGCGTTCTGGCGCGACCACCGCGTCAACATCATCGACACGCCGGGCCACGTCGACTTCACGATCGAGGTCGAGCGCAGCCTGCGCGTGCTCGACGGCGCCGTGGCGCTGTTCGACGGCGTGAACGGCGTCGAGCCGCAATCCGAAACCGTGTGGCGCCAGGCCGACAAGTACGGCGTGCCGCGCATCTGTTTCGTCAACAAGATGGACCGCGTGGGCGCCGACTTCTTCATGTCGGTGGACACGATCCGCGAGAAGCTCGGCGCGAACGCGCTCGTGCTGCAGCTCCCGATCGGCCACGAGGGCGGCTTCAAGGGCGTCATCGATCTCGTCCGCATGAAGGCGATCGTGTGGACCGGCGAAGAGCTCGGCGCGAAATTCGACGTCGTCGAAATCCCGGCCGATCTCCTCGACCAGGCCAAGGAGTATCACGAGAAGCTCGTCGAGACGGCGGTCGAAACCGACGACGCGCTGCTCGAAGCCTATCTCGAAGGCAAGCATCCGTCCGTCGAACAGCTGATGTCGTGCATCCGCAAGGGCACGATCGCGGCGAAGTTCGTGCCGGTGCTGCTCGGCACCGCGTTCAAGAACAAGGGCGTGCAGCCGCTGCTCGACGCCGTGATCGACTATCTTCCGGCGCCGAACGACCTGCCGGAAGTGAAGGGCACCAAGCCCGGCACCGACGAGCCGATGGTGCGGCAGAAGACCGACGACGAGCCGTTCTCGGCGCTGGCGTTCAAGATCATGAACGACCCCTATGTCGGCACGCTCACCTTCGCGCGCATCTATTCGGGCGTGATCGAGGCCGGCAACGGCGTCATCAACTCGACGCGCAACAACAACAAGGAACGCATCGGCCGCATGCTGCTGATGCACGCGAACAATCGCGAAGACATCAAGGAAGCGCGCGCGGGCGACATCGTCGCGTTCGCCGGCATGAAGGACGTGCGCACGGGCGACACGCTCTGCGATCCCGCCAAGCCGATCGTGCTCGAGCGCATGGAGTTCCCGGAGCCCGTCATCGAGGTGGCGGTCGAGCCCAAGACGAAGGCCGACCACGACAAGATGGGCCTGGCGCTCCAGCGCCTCGCGGCCGAGGACCCCT
>CAZUYG010000238.1:0-5790 GCA_964624265.1 uncultured Candidatus Odyssella sp. | reverse complement strand
GCGCCGTTGGGGCCGAGGATCGCGAACACCTGTCCGGCCTCGGCGGTGCGGTCGAGGCCGTCGAGCGCGTGCACGTCACCGAAGTGCTTGTGGAGGCCGCGGGCCTCGATCATGAGATCCATCGGGGGTGTGCCTTCGAGGTGGGGGGAGGGCCGCCATTGTGCCAGCACGCCCGGCCGATCCGGACCGCAGGCGATTTCGATGCCAATGGGGTCCGTAGCGCGTTCGTCTATGCGCATTTCGGCAAGGTGAACGATCCGGTGCCCGTGTTGGGCCATCGCGACTTCGGCCGCCGCGCGGCTTGCGAAAGCGGCTGTCAGCGCGCGCGGTGCAAAAGTGTCGTCATCGATGTAGACGATGCGATAGGTCCGCATGGTTGCCTCTCGCCGACCGTGCCTGACGAGGCCCGGCTTCCGGAAGCTGCGTGCTGGAATCCCTACCAAGCGCGGGTGCCGCCGGCATCCGCCGTACCGGCCACCCATTTGTTGATGAAAAGGCTACGCCCGACGGAAACACCGGCGAGTGAGCCAAGTCACATTTCATGGAGTACGTGAGGCGGTGCGCGAACGCGAAGCGCCAAGCGGGCGATTGGCGAGCCGTCGAAGAGCGCCGCCATCGGCGCCGCGCGCGTCGGTACCGTTCAATGTGATATTTTAGAGAGGGCGGAGGCTGCGGATCAGGCGCGGCTTTGGAGCGCCGCCATCACGAGCGATGCCACCAGTCCAAGACCGCCCAGCAGTGAAGCGGCGAAAAAAATCTCGTCCACGACTTCGGCCCTTCCCTGTCCCACGCATGGCACCAGTGGGAGAACGCCGGCACCGGCTTGGAGTTCCATGGCCGACTCGGGGAAGGCAGCCGCAGCAGGCGAATTAGCGGTCGGCCTAGGCCACCGCGCGCGCGGTAAAGCGCCGGATCGGAAACGACGAGCGGCCGCAGGGCGGTCGATCGGCCTTCTGCATGGCCTTGCCGACCGCCTGCGCCAGCGCGTGGCCGCGCGGACGCTGCTCGGCGATGTAGAGGATGCGGAGGCCGCGCGCGGCGAACACGTTCATCGCCTGCTCAAGATCGTCGAAGCCCGCGGTGATGGTTTCGGGCGCCGTGGCGCCGCTGCGCAAATAAAGAATGCGAAAGGCCGGCATGGAACGCTCCCAATCGGCGGCGAGTCCGGCGCCCTCGTATGTTCAACCCTTCCCGGCAAATCAGCCCGGAGAACGGCGGCACCTGACTCTCGATTGGGCCCTTATAAGCGAGCGGCGTCACGAAATCTGTGACGCCTGTCACTTCTGCGCGAGCTTGCGAAACGCTGTCTGTCGGCACCTCCGTCCGCTAGCGCACCGTCGCGTGAGCGAAAGCGCCGGCGAGCATCAGCACGATCACGACCACCAACAGAATGCCGACGAAACCGCTGGGGTAGTAGCCCCAGTTGCGGCTGTGCGGCCACGCCGGAACCGCGCCGAGCAGCAGCAGGATCAGCACAACCAGAAGAATGGTTCCCAGCATGACGTACTCCGTTTCGCGGATACGAACTGTGTCAACAACGACAGGGCAGCGCCTCGGTTCCGCCGCGACGTGCGGCGAAGTCGCGCCGCGGCGCGGCGCGCTGCGCGCGGCGCGCCGCGGCGCGCCCCGGATCCTCCGAATCTGTCGAACCATCGGAAACGTCGTCCGTTCTCCCAGTCTTCGGACAACAAAAACGCAGGTGGATAGTCATGGATTCGCGCACGCAAGAAACGCTCGCCCGCGACGAGCTGGGCAACCTCATTTCCTCGCGACGCGTCGAGGGAACCGCCGTGTACAACACGAAGGGCGACCACCTCGGCTCGATCGAGCACGTCATGCTCGACAAGCTGAGCGGCCAGGTCGCCTATGCCGTGATGTCGTTCGGCGGTTTCCTCGGCATCGGCGAGAAATACCATCCGCTCCCGTGGTCGGTTCTCGATTTCGAACCGGAAAAGGGCGGCTACGTGATCGAACTCGACAAGGAAGCGCTGGAGCGTGCGCCGCACTTTGGCGAGACCAGCGATCCGAACGCGTGGACCGATCGCACGTGGCGCAACCGGGTCGACGACTACTATCGCCCGTACCTCTAGACCCGAGACGCGCTCCGGCGCCGCGCACGGAGGCACCCCTCGCCTCTTCCCCGTCTTTGTCGCAGGCCGAAGACGGCAGCGCGCGCCGAGGCCGGCCCCTCTCCCGGCCACGGGAGAGGGGCACGGCGCTCCTCCAACAGCACGGCTGCCGTCGATCCCGTCGGCCGCAGCCGCTGACCGGAGACGCCCTGTCGGCCGCGCCGGGTCAGGCCGGCCACGCCTTCCTCTCCCCGCTGCCCGGCTGATACGATACGGCGGAGCCGAGCGGCTTCGCGGCGGCCCGGGATGCGCACCGGAGGGGGGCGGAATGGTCGTATCGTGGCGCCGGATGACCGGCGTGATGGCGGCGCTTGCGGCGCTGACGCTCGCGGGCGCAGGCCGCGCACTCGCGCAGGCAGCACCGCCGACATCGAACGTCGACACCGTCATCGGACAGATGCTGCTCCTCATTCGCGACGGCTCGAAGAAGCTGTCGGATCGAATGGCGGAGCTGTTCGCCGCCACCGCGGATATCGACGCCCAGATCGAACGCGTCGTCGCGTTGATGACCGATCTCAACGGGCCCGCCGTCCTGTGGGCCGCGCTGCCGAAAATGATCGGGATGTGGGCCATCGCCGGGTTTGCGGAATGGTTGCTGCGCCGCCGTGCCGGACCGGCCCGCTGGTGGGCCGCCGCCGCCGCCGAACCGGACCTCTGGCACCAATGGCTGAAGCGCGCGGCCGCTTTCGGCCTCGAAACACTCGCGCTCGGCGTTTTCCTCTTCGCCGCGATCGTGCTCTCGTTTGTCTTCTTCGAACTCGGCGATCCGCTGCGCGTGCTGCCCGTGGTCTTGGCGCTGCTGCGCGTCATCGTGCAGGCCTTCTGGTCGGCGGGCCGCCTGCTCGCCTCATCCCGCCCCTGGCTCTACGCCGCCGCCGGCGGTCTCGGCGTCGGCAGCGCGGTGCTGACGAGCATGCTGATGCTCTACGGCCTGAAGGCCGATCTCGCGACGCTGCTCGAGCTGCTCGGCGGCACGCTCGCGCTGGCGATGATCTTCGTCGCGATGGCCGCGCGCGCGTGGCGCAAGACCGGCGGCGGGCGCGTGCTGATCCCGCTGATCATCCTCGTCGTCTGGTACAACTGGTCGTCCGATCTCGCGCTCGGCCGCAATCTCGGCGCCGCACTCGCCGCCGGCGCGCTCGTTTGCGTTCTCGCCATCGCCTATGTCGGGGACTACGTCGCGCATCTCCGCGCCGGCCTGCCGCCGGCCGCGACCGAGCAGCAGGTCGCGCAGCGCAAGGCGGCCGACAAGCTCATCGCCGGCATCGGCGCCTGCATCCGGATCGCGCTCGGCTTCCTGGCCGTTCTGCTGGCGCTCGAATCCGGCCCGTTCGGCGTGAGCGGCCTGCTCAAGACGAAGAGCGGCGGCGCGATCCTCGCCGCCGCGGTGATCGCCATCATCGCGATTCTGATCGGCTATGTCCTCTGGGCGCTGCTCAAGTACTGGATCGACAAGCGCCTCGCCGTGAAAAGCACCGACCCCGGCGCGAGCGGCGCCGCTCGTGAAGAGGGCGAAGGCGGCACGGCACGCGTCGGCACGCGCGCCGAGACGCTGCTGCCGCTGTTCCGCGCCTTCGCGTTCATCATCATCCTCGCCGTCATGGCGCTGTCGGTGCTGTCGGCGTTCGGCGTGGACATCGGCCCGCTGCTGGCCGGCGCCGGCATCGTCGGCATCGCCGTGGGCTTCGGCGCCCAGTCGCTGGTGAAGGACATTTTCTCCGGAGTCTTCTTCCTCATCGACGACGCGTTCCGCGTCGGCGAATACATCTCGTTCGGCAATCTGCGCGGCGAGGTGGAGGGAATATCGATCCGCTCGCTCCGCCTCCGCCACCACCGCGGACCGGTGCACACGGTGCCCTATGGCGAGATCAAATCGATCACCAATTACAGCCGCGACTGGGTGATCATGAAGCTGCGCATCGGCGTCAAATACGGCACCGACGTCGACAAGGTGCGCAAGCTGATCAAGAAGCTGGGCCAGGAGATGCAGGCGGATCCCGATTACGGCCCGCTGCTGCTGGAGCCGCCGAAGTCGCAGGGCATCCTGGAATTCGGCGACTACGCGATCATCCTGCGCGTGAAGTTCAAGACCAAGCCGCGCGAGGAATTCGTGATTCGCCGCGTGCTCAACGAGCGCCTGAAGAAGCTGTTCGAGGCCAACGGCATCGAATTCGCGTTCCCGACCGTGACGGTGGTGAGCACGCCGGGCGGCGACGCCGACGAACAGGCGGTCGCCGCGGCGGCGCGCGCGGTCATCGCGAAGAACCAGGCCGAGGCGGCGAAGGCCGGCGAGCGCGCCTAGCGCGGTGCCCTAGCCGTCCTCGAATACCGTCAGGCCCATCGGCTTGGCGCGGAAATTGTTGACCGGATTCGATTCGTTCGGACAGGCCGAGACGGCGGCGATCACGTTCATCTCGGCGCGGAGATCGATGTAATCGCCGGCCTTCGTCTCAGGCGCCTTGATCCCGAACGTCCCGTCGGGCCGAAGCTCGACGTTCATGAACACGTTGAACACATCGTTGACCGTGTCGCCGGCGATGCCGAACGGCGCCAGCGCCTCGGCGATGTTCTCCTGGCAGCTCCGCACCTCCGGCCCCACGCGATGATCGCGCGCCGCCAGCAATTTCGTGCTGCACCGGCCGGCGCAATTGCCGAAATGCTGCTTCACCGTGTCCTCGACCACCGTGAGCATCACGTTCTCGCGCGGCGGCTGCGAATAGAAATGCGTGAACGCCCGTGCGGTGCCGGTGCCGAGCATCACGGCATAGGCCCAGCTCTGCCCGACATGGAACTGCTCGCGCGGATCGTCGGCATTGAAGAACGCGCAATCCCCCACCTGCTGGCCCTCCACAAGATGGATGCGCAGGATCTGCCCCCTCTTCACGAGACAGGCACGGCCGTGCTTGGCCGGTATGACGATATCGGTGACGATGCGGCGGGGCATGGCTCTATCCTTCGTGGACTCCTCTCGAACGCGGATGGCGTGCGGTGTGGAACACGCCGTGGATTTCGATCGCACTCTGTCCGACAACATAGATTACGACATAAGGAAGACCCGGCACGACAAGCTGCCGAGTCCCAGGCACGCGACCGGCGGGCGCCGAATACGGGAGACGCTCCAGGCGCTCGGTCGCATTCAGGATGCGCGAGACAACGCGGCCGGCTGCGGCTGAGTTCTCGTTGGCGATGTAATCGAAAATCTCGGACAAATGGCGCGCTGCACGCGCGGACCAAACGCGCCGCTTCACACGCCGAAACGACGATACAGGGCCGCCGTCTCTTCCGCCGACAGGAATTCCGGATGGACCAAGGAGGCGCGAACTTCCGCCTCCTGCTCGGGCGTCAACAGGAAGTCGGCGTCCTCGTGCCTTATAATCTCGAGAAGCAAGGCGGCTATCTCTTCCTGGCGTTCCGGAGACAGCTTCGCGAGCTCTTCGAGCGCCTTTCCCAGCGATCTGGTCATGCCGCGACGATATCGAGCCGAATGGCGCACGGCAACATGGAAAGGCCCGGTCTGCCCTACATGTTCCGCCGATACTGCCCGCCCACCTCGAACAGCGCGTTCGTGATCTGGCCGAGCGAGCAGACGCGCACGGCGTCCATCAGGACGGCGAACACGTTGTCGTTCTTGCGCGCGGCCTCCTGAAGGCGCGCGAGCAAC
>CAZUYG010000237.1:0-5802 GCA_964624265.1 uncultured Candidatus Odyssella sp. | reverse complement strand
AAGGGCTCGTCAACCGCCAGCGCCTTCACGTCGGCGTCTTTCAGGATGAACGCGATCTCGGGCGCCGCGAGGCGGATGTTCACCGGCACCGGCACCGCGCCCATCCAGTAGCCGGCGTGCAGCAGTTCGGCGTGGCGGAAGATGTTGCGCGACAGGATGCCGAAACGCTGGCCGGGCTTGACGCCGCGCGCCGCGAGGATCGCCGCCGCGCGCGCGACGCGGTCGAGATGCTGCATCCACGTCCACGTGCCTTCGGCATCGACGATGGCGCGCCGCCCGCCATAGAGGCGCCGGCAGCGGTCGAGCGCCGAACTCATCGTCAGCATCGCATCACCCTGGAACTCCTCCCGCCGTTCCGGCTCTTTCCTGGCCGGCCGCGCCGATCTTAGCCGATCTTCGGCGCCGCGCGCCCGGCCCATCTCCGGGACGCGGCCTTCGCGGCCCTTCGTGCTCTTTATGAAATACTACACATATTTCGCCGACGATGGAAATAATGTATCTAATTTTTCGGCGCTGCGCGCGGCCTGAAGCCGCGCGTTGCCGAAGTTACGATACAGCTTCTTTCGCACCCCTGAATGATATGACGGATTTCGGCCGATGCCGGCCTTGCGGGATTTGCAGCGGTGGATGAGAGCCGCCGCCTGAAGCCGCTCGTCGCCGCGCTGCCGCGGCGCCTCAAGCCGCGCGCGAAATCGCTCCTCGTGACCGTCTGGGGCGATGCCGTGGCCCCGCATGGCGCCGCCGTATGGCTCGGCAGCCTGATTCGGCTCGTGGCGCCGCTGGGCCTGAACGAACGCCTGGTGCGGACCAGCGTGCTGCGGCTCACGCGCGAGGGCTGGTTCACCGTCGCGCGCGAAGGCCGGCGCAGCTACTACGGGCTCACCGAATTCGGCCACAAGGCGCTCGTCGCCGACCCGCCGCGCCGGATCTATGCCGCGGCCCCGACGCCGTGGGACGGCACCTGGCATTTCGTCCTCACCAATCTCGGCGGCGCGGGGCGCATCGACCGCGATACGCGGCTGCAGCTTCGCCGTGAGCTGGGCTGGCTCGGCTTCGGCGCCGTCGCGCCCGATGTCTTCGCGCATCCGAGCCCCGACCGCGCCAGCGTCGAGCGCGCGCTCGCGAAGCTCGGCGTGGACGACCGCGTGGAAATGATGGCCGCGACGCCGGAGCGCCCGCGCGGCCTGCTGCAATCGTGCTGGGATCTTGAAGCGCTGCGCGCCGCCTATCGCCGGTTTATCGAACGCTTCCGCCCGCTGTGGCAGGCACTCGAGAAGGCGCCCGAGCCCGAGCCGGAGACCTGCTTCGTGCTGCGTGCCCTGCTGATCCACGAGTACAGGCGCATCATCCTGCGCGATCCCGAATTGCCGGCCGAACTGCTCTCCGCGGACTGGGAGGGCGGCTCGGCGCGCGTGCTCTGCCGCAATCTCTATCGCCGCGTGGCGGCGGCGGCGGAGCGCTACGTCACGTCCGTGCTCGAAACCGCCGACGGCCCGCTGCCGGAGCCGCGGCCCTATTACTTCCGGCGCTTCGGCGGCCTCGTCGAGGCCGAGCCGCAGATGCCCCTGCAACAGGAGAAAACGCCGTGAGCGCAGCCGCCGCCCTCGATCGCAAGACATCCGGAAATTCCGCCTTCGCCGTGGCAATGCCCCTGCCCGCCGGCAATCTCGATGCCGATATCGCCGCCTTCGCCACGTTCTGGCGCCGCGCCGACGAAGCGCTCGCGCGCCTGCCTGCCAAGCCGATTCGCAGCGCCGGCGAAGCGCGCGAGGCCGCGGCGATTCTCGACGCTGCGCATTCCGCCCGCGTGACGTTTCTCGAGGCGCATATCGACGCTGTCTATCGCCGGCTCACCGGCGATCTCGCGCGCTATGTGCGGCTCGAGGATTTGATCTTCGACGCGGCGGCGATCGTGCCCGGCCTTGTGCCGAGCCGCGAGGCGCTAGCGCGCGAGGCCGCGCTGAAGCAAGCCGACAAGGACGGCATCGAGCTCGATCAGGGCCTGTTCGTCGCGCGCCTGATGCGGCACGAGCCGCTGGGGCAGCACCTGTGCCATGCGATGATGCTGCCGCTCGCGGAATCGCGCGAACGCCTCGCCGCGTTCGAGCGCACGGGCAAGGCCGACCTCGGCCGCGCCACCGTCGAGCGCAGCGGCGCCGTCAGCACCGTGACGATCCGCAATCCCGACGCGCTCAACGCCGAGGACGCGACGACGATGACGCCGCTCGAGATCGCCGTCGATCTCGCGCTGCTCGACCCGGCCACGAAGATCTGCGTGCTGCGCGGCGGGCCGCTGCCGCACGCGAAATATGCGGGCCGCCGCGCCTTCGGCGCCGGGATCAACCTCACGCATCTCTATTGGGGCAAGGTGCCCTATGTCTTCTACCTCGTGCGCGATCTCGGGATGCTCAACAAGATCTATCGCGGCATTACGCGGGCCGAGGATCCGCCCGACGAGACGCTCGGCTTCGGCACCGAGAAGCTGTGGCTCGCCGCGGTCGAGGAATTCGCTATCGGCGGGCACTGCCAGCTGCTGCTGGTGATGGATTACGTGCTCGCCGCCGAGGGCGCCTACATGACCCTGCCGGCGCGCAAGGAAGGCATCATCCCGGGCATGGCGAACATGCGCCTGCCGCGCTTCGTCGGCGACCGGCTCACGCGCCAGGCGATCATGTACGAGAAGCGCATCGACTGCGCGTCGACCGAGGGCCGCATGATCTGCGACGAGATCGTGCCGGCCGGCGAGATGGACGCGGCCATTGAGCGCGTCGCGCACGGGCTCACCAATTCCGGCGTCGTCAACGCCGCCGCGAACCGCCGTGCGTTCCGCATCATCGACGAGCCGCTTTCGGCGATGATCCGCTATCTCTCGGTGTATGCGCGCGAGCAGGCCTATTGCCACACATCGCCGGCGCTCGTCGCCAATCTCGAGCGCTATTGGAACGCCCACCAGCGCAAGGTGAAGGCGTAACGGCCCGGCGGCGCCGAAGCGGCGCGTTGAACGCCGCGAACGCCCCCGCTACGCTCAGCGCCGTCCATAACGTCCCACGGCTATGCAAGACGTATTGACGCTCGGCGGCGTGCTCGCCGCCCACGCGCATCTGAGGCCGGACGCCCTCGGCGTGCGCGATCTCGAGCGCGCGATGACGTTCCGCGACTGGAACCGGCGGGCCTGCCGGCTCGCCAACGCGCTTCTGGGGCTCGGCCTCGCGAAAGGCGAGCGCATCGCCGTCCTCGCCTATAACTGCATCGAATGGGCCGAAATCTACGCCGCCACGGCCAAGTCCGGGCTCGTGGCCGTGCCGATCAATTTCCGCCTGGTCGGGCCCGAGATCGCCTACATCGTCGAGAACGCGGGCGCGTCCGCGCTGATCGTGCAGGACGAATTGGCCGGCGTGATCGAAGAAGTCCGCGCGTCGCTGCCGCTGCCGGCCGCGCGCTTCATCCATTTCGGCGCCAAGCCGTGCCCGGCTGGCTATCTCGATTACGAGACGCTCTTGAGCAAGGCCAGCGACCGCGAGCCGGCGGCCGCAATCGAGACCACGGACCCGTGGATGCTGATGTACACCTCGGGCACCACCGGCCGTCCGAAGGGCGCCATCCGCAACCACAGGGCCAACACGCTCCTCTCGCTGGTCACCGAGATCGAGCTCGGCATCCGGCGCGACGACAGCGCGCTGCTCGTCATGCCGATGTGCCACGCCAATTCGCTCTATTTCTTCGGGTCGTTCAGCTATTGCGGCGGCGGCGTCACGATCTATTCGCGCAAGAGCTTCGATCCCGAGCATTGCCTCAGGACGCTGGCCGAGACGCGCTCGTCGTTCACCTCGCTCGTGCCGACGCACTACATCATGATGCTCGGCCTGCCCGACGCCGTCCGCGCGCGCTACGACCGCGACGCGGTGACGAAGCTCATGATTTCCTCGGCGCCGGCGCGCCCGGATACGAAGCGCGCGGTGATGGAGATGTTCCGCAACTCCGGCCTGTTCGAGCTCTACGGCTCCACCGAGGCCGGCTGGGTGACGATGCTGCACCCGCACGAGCAGTTCACGAAATTGGGCTCGGTCGGCCGCGAATGCGTCGGCTCCGCGCCGATCCGCATCCTCGACGACGCGGGCAACGACGTGCCCGACGGGCAGCCGGGCGAATTGTTCTCGTCCAATCCCTACACGTTCGACGGCTATTGGAAGCTGCCGCAGCAGACCGCCGATGCGTTCCGCGGCAATTACTGCTCCGTCGGCGACATGGCGCGCCGCGACGCGGACGGCTACATCTGGCTCGTCGACCGCAAGAAGAACATGATCATCTCCGGCGGCGAGAACGTCTATCCGTCGGAGGTGGAGGCCGTGGTCGGCGCCTGCCCGAAGGTGAAGGACGTAGCCGTGATCGGCCTGCCCGACGCGAAATGGGGCGAGCGCGTGCACGCCGTCGTCATCCTGCACGACGGCGCTTTCGCCAGCGAGGCGGAGCTTGCCGACTGGTGCAGGGAGCGCATCGCGGGCTACAAGCGGCCGCGCTCGTTCTCGTTCATCGCCGAGCAGGACATGCCGCGCACGGCGACCGGTAAGATCCTGCACCGCGTGCTGCGGCAGCGCCTCGGCGGCACCTGATCAACGAAGGGCCGAAGCCGCGGCAAAGCGGCCGGCGGAGGACACATGACTGAAACCATCGATCTCAACAGCACGCCCGACATCTGCGCCGAATGGATCGCGCGCTTCCTGAAGGCGCGCCACGTGGACCGCGTGTTCGGCCTTCAGGGCGGCCATATCCAGCCGATCTGGGACCACATCGCGCGGCTCGGCATCCGCATCGTCGACGTGCGCGACGAGGGCGCCGCCGTGCACATGGCGCACGCGCACGCCGAACTCACCGGCGCGCTCGGCGTGGCGATGGTGACCGCCGGGCCCGGCGTCACCAACACGGTCACGGCGATGGCCAATGCCTCGCTGGCGCGCATCCCGGTGCTGCTGATCGGCGGCTGCACCTCGCGCCCGCAGGCCAACATGGGGCCGCTGCAGGACATTCCGCACGTCGATATCCTGCGCCCGGTGTGCCGCCAGTCGCGGACTCTGCGCGTCGCGGACCAGGTCGTCCGCGAACTGGACGAGGCGGTCTCGCGCGCGTTCGGCGACATGGGCGAGCCGGGGCCGGCCTATGTCGAGATCCCCACGGATGTTTTGCGCACGCCGGTGGCGCCGGCCCTCGTCCTCGACGACTGGATGCGCGCGAAGCCGCCGCGCCGCATCGCGCCCGATCCGGCGGCGGTGGCCGCGGCGGTCGAAGCGCTGTGGAATGCGAAGCGCCCGCTGGTGATGACCGGCCGCGGCGCGCGCGGCGCGGAGAAGGAACTCGCGCGCCTGCTTGACGCCTGCGGCGCCGTCTATCTCGACACGCAGGAGAGCCGCGGGCTGGTGCCGGCCGCGCACCCCGCCGTCGTCGGCGCAATGCGCGCGGCGGCGATGACAGAGGCCGATACCGTCCTCGTGATCGGCCGCAAGCTCGACTACCAGATGGGCTACGGCTCGCCGGCCGTGTTTCCGAACGCGCGCTTCGTGCGCCTGGCCGATTCGGCGGGCGAACTCGTCGACAACCGGCGTGGCGACCCGGAGCTGCTGGCAACGCCGAGCCTCGCGCTCGCCGCCATCGTCGAAGCCGCCGGCAACCGCCCGCCGCGCGTGGACCGCCAGTGGACCGAAGGACTCCGCCGGCGGCATCTCGAGCGATCCTCGGGCGGCCGGAAATTCGGTGCGGGCGACGACGGCAAGATCCACCCCGCCGCGATCTTCGACGCGATCAAGCAGG
>CAZUYG010000236.1:0-5815 GCA_964624265.1 uncultured Candidatus Odyssella sp. | reverse complement strand
GTCCTTGATGAATTTCTGGTTCGTCTCGTTCTTGCTGTCGATGTCCCACTGATTGGTGTGGAACGTGCCGAGCGCCGCCTCGCCGATCACCGGCAGCGAGATCCAGTCCACCGTGAACTGCGTGTAGAGCTTGATGTCCTTGGCGATGCCCGAGGCCGCCCACTGTTTCAGGAACGAGATGCCCATGGCGCCGGGGCCGAAATAGAACACGGCTTCGGGCTTCTCGGCGCGGATGCGCGAGATGTCGGCCTGGTAGTCGGTCTCGCCGGGCTTGAACAACGTCGATCCGGCGATCTTACCCTTGTACGTCAGCTGGAAGCCGTTGATGACGTCCTTGCCCGCCTGATAATTCGGCGCCATCGCCCAGACGGTCTTGACGTTGTCGGCGTTGAGCAGCGTGCCGGTGGCGGCGGCCGTCTGGTCGTTGTTCCACGACGTCGAGATGAACAGCGGCGTGCATTCCTTGCCGGCGAATTGCGAGGCGCCGGCGACGTTGCTCATCATCATGATCTTGTTGGCGAACATCGGCTGACGCACGGCCAGCATGACGTTCGACCACTGCATGCCGGCGACCATGTGGACTTTGTCCACCTTGATGAACTTGTCGACGACGCTCAGCGCCGCGTCGGGCTTGAATTGGTCGTCGCCGTAGAACATGCGCAGCGGCACGCCGCCGATCTTGTCGCCGTCTTTCTTCCATCCCTCGTGCTCGAGGCCGAGCTGCCAGCCCTGGATCATGTGCTTGCCGATGATCGCGGCGCCGCCGGTCGTCGTGACGAGATAGCCGATGCGCATTTCCTGTTGCTGCGCCGAAGCGGCGCCGGCGAGCGCCGTGGCGGATACCGCGGCGAGAAGCGCACTGCGAAATCTCATGGCCGTCCTCCCTTGGATGCGCTCGCGCCTGACGCGCGGGCTTGATAGTTTTGTATGGTGCAAGGTTAGGCCCGCCGCGGACGAGCGTCCAGCAGGCGCGCGCCCGGTGATGAGGGGACGATGCCCAAGGTTTCGATCGGCGACGCGGAAATCTACTACGAGCGGCATGGGCAAGGTCCCACGCTGCTGCTGGTGCCCGGCCTGAACGGCACGGGCGCTTCCTGGCGCAACCAGGTGCCGGTTTTCGCGAAGCATTTCGACGTCGTCGTGCACGACCACCGCGGCTGCGGGCAGAGCACGCTTTCGAAGATCAAATACAGCGTCGATCAGATGGCGTCCGACGCGCTGAAGCTGATGGACGCGCTGGGCATCGAGAAGGCCCACTATCTCGGCCACTCGACCGGCGGCGCGATGGGCCAGGCGCTGGCGATCGACCACCCCGACCGTATCGACGGTCTCGTCCTCTCCGCGACCTGGGCGAAATCGGACGCGTATTTCAAGCGCCTGTTCGCGGCGCGCAAGCGCGCGCTGCGCGACAGCGGCCCCGAGGCCTACATGAAGGCCAGCAACCTCGCGCTGCTGCCGCCGTGGTTCATCGCCGAGCGCACGGCCGAGGTGGACGCGATGGAGGCGATGGCGCTCAAGAATTTCGGTTTGCCCGAAATCTGGGAGAGCCGCATCGACGCGATCAGCGTCCACGACCGGCTCGACCAGATCGGCCGCATCCGCCATCGCACGCTCGTGCTCGTGGCCGAGGACGACATGGTGACGCCGCTCTATTTCGCGAAGCAGCTCGCCGCGAAGCTTCCGAACGCGACGCTGAAGACGCTCAAGACCGGCGGCCACATGTGCATGCTCACCGTGCCGGACGACTACAACCGCGCCGTCCTCGACTGGCTGACGGCGATCGAACACGTTTGAACGCGAGGAGACGGCCATGAACGCCCCCATCGCTCCGCCGCAGAAAGGCGTGCATCTCGTGAGCGGCCCCGACGAGGGCACCTCTTACTGGCAACCGCAGCCCTCCACCGGCTACGCGACGGTGAAGCTGCATCCCGGCAATTCGCCGATCAATTTCCTCTCGGCCGGCATCCAGGTGCTCGAGCCCGGCACGCATGTGCGCAACCACGCGCATCAGAGAAACGACGAATTGCTGTTCGTCTACGAGGGCACCGGACGCGGGATCGTCGACGGCAAGACCTACCCGCTTTCGCCCGGCGCGCTCATCGCCGTCGGCCGCCATGTCGAGCACATCGTGCACAATGACGGGCCGGGGCAGATGAAAATTTTCTGGGTGTTTGCCCCGCCCGGCCTCGAAGACTGGTTCGCCGCGATCGGCAAGCCGCGGACGCCCGGCGAGCCGATGCCGGCGCCGTTCGCGCGCCCCGACAACGTCGCCGAAGTCCATCAGCGCCTGAGATTCGTCGCCGCCGATCAGTTGAAGCAAGGATAGCGCTCGTCCGCTCCACCGCGTCATCCTGAGCGAAGCGAAGGATCTCTAGACGCAAGTCAGCCAAACGTGCGATCTGCGCCAACGCCGCGTCTGCGCCGAGAGGTCCTTCGCTTCGCTCAGGACGACGTGGCGGGAGATGCCTCGCCGATGACTCCGTCGACGAGCCCTTCGAGCTCGTCCCACGGCGCGTTCATGAAATTGTAGTTGCGCACGACGAAGGATGGCCCGACGTAGAATTTTTCGTACTGGTCGTGGCGCATCGCGAATTCGGAGCCGAGCAGGTCCCACGCGAGCTTGAAGAGCTTGAGACGATCCTCGGCGCTGTGGTCGAGCGTGGACCAGTAGTTCTCGAATATTTTCGACAGCTCGGCGTCGTCGAGAACCGAGGAATCGGCCGGCATCTGGAACGCGCCGCCGCCCATCAGCGTGCGGATCATGTCGCAGATCGGCGCGTGGTTCTCGAGCGCGTAGTTGACCGCCGCATACATGTAGCGCCGGTTCACGTGGACGTGGCCGGTCTCCATGCGCTCGTGGCCCTGATGCTGGCCCTCGATCATGCCGGCATAGCAGGCTTCCATCGCGGCGAGGCGCCCGAGCGTTTCGCGCACGGCCGGGATCGCGTGCGCGCCGTTGGATTTCGCGATCTTGCTCGCGAGGCCGATGAGCAGGCGCAGCTTCGCCCAGAAACGCACGTTCGATTGATGGTTGCTCATGAAATGCGCGGGCGTGCGGATGTAGATGGCGCGCGACAGCTCGGGATCGTCGTGCACGAACACGCGCTCCCACGGCACCTTCACGTTATCGAACACGACCATCGAATCGGTCTCGTCGAACACCGACGAGAGCGGCGCGTCGGCGCGGCTCTTCGTGCCCATCGAGAGCGGCTTCCTCGCCCAGAGCGTGAGGCCCGGCGCGTTGATCGGCACCGCGCAGGTGATCGATTCCTTCACCTGCGACGGCGCCAGCGGCAGGATGTTGCCGATGATGACCTCGTCGGCGAACACCGCGCCGGTCGCCAGCATCTTCATGCCGTTGAGGGTGACGCCGGAATCGTCTTCCTTCGTCACGCGCAGGGTCGGCGGCTGGCGATCCTTGCTCTCGTAGAGCTCGGGACTGCGCGCGCCCTGCGGCGGCAGGATTGCATAGGCGAGGAACAGATCTTCCTTGCGGAAGCGCTCGTAATAGCGGGTGACGTGCCCGGAGAATTTCTGATTGCGCGACGCGCGGCCCGAATCGAACACCTCGGGCCGCATCGCGAGCCCGGTCACGCTGGAAGCGACGTGGTCGGGCGAGCGCCCGAGCAGGCCGTGGCTGAAATCGGCGATCGCCTTGTGGCAGGCGGTTCGGCGCACCAGGTCTTCGCGCGATCTCGGCTTGAGGAAATACATGCTGAAGCGCTCGCCGCCCTCTTCGAACGACATCAGCTCGCGCTTCGCCGGATCGGCCTTGAGATCGTAGAGCCCCGCATACATGCGCGCGGCGGCGGCGAACGCGGGATGGCGCGTGACGTCGCCCACGCGCTCGCTGCCGATGAGAACGCGCCGCCCGTCGCGGATGCGCTCGAGATATTCTTTCCCGGTGCGGAGCATCGCCGCTCCCCCTCAAACGATGTAGGGGCGGGCTTGGCGCCCGCCCCTACGCTTCAAGAGACCGCGCTCAGTGCCGCTTGTCGGCCGGGCACTTCTCCCAATAGGCGTCCTTGTAGTTGGCGAAAATGACGCCGCGCGTGACGATGTCGGGCTTGCCGTCTTTGCCCTTGATCACTTCCTGCTTGTAGAAGTTCTGAATCGGCATGCCGTTGACGTTGTAGCTGTAGGGACCGCGCACGGAATCGTATTTCACCTTGCGCATCGCCTTCATGATGTCGAGCGAGTCTTTCCACTGGCCTTTCATCGCCATCATCGTCGCGGCGATGATCGACGCGCCGTCATAGCCTTGCGCGGCGTAGTTGGAAGGATTCTTCCCGTACTTCGCGACATAGCCCTTGACGAACTTCTGGTTCGCCGGGTTGTCGAGGTCGGTGTTCCAGTGCAGCGCGTCGTAGCTGCCGACGGCGGCTTCGCCGATCGCGGGCAGCGTCAGCCAATCGATCGTGTTGCTCGAATAGACCTTGATGTCCTTGCCCGCGCCGGATGCCGCCCACTGCTTGAAGAAGGCCACGCCCATGCCGCCGGGCGCGAAGATGAACACCGCCTGCGGCTTGGCCGCGCGAATCTTCGAGATGTCGGCCTGGAAGTCGCTTTCGCCGACTTTGAACAGGACTTCGTCGACGATCTTCACGCCCTTCAGCGTGCGCTTCAGGCCCGTGATCTGATCCTTGCCTGCCTGATAATTGGGCGCCATCAGGAAGATCGTCGAGATCTTCTCGTCGGTCAGCATCTTGCCGAGCGCTTCGGTGAACTGCTCGTTGTTGAACGAGGTCGAAACGACGTAGGGGCTGCACAGCTCGCCGGCCATCGGCGAGGCGCCGGCATTGGTGATGAGCAGGCCCACTTTCGATTCCGTGATCGGCTTCTGCGCCGGCATCAGGATGTTCGACCACATGAAGCCGGCGATGATCTGCGTCTTGTCCTGACGCAGCATCTTGTCGACTTCCTTGAGCGCCACGTCGGGCTTCCACTGGTCGTCGGCGTAGAACACGCGGGTCGGAACGCCGCCCAGCTTGTCGCCGTCCTTCGTCCAGCCGTGATGCTCGAGGCCGAGCTTCCAGCCGTTGGTGTTCTCGATTCCCGGCGTCGCGCCGGGGCCGGTCAGTGTGTTGACGAAGCCGACCCGCAGGTCCTCCGCGTGCGCGAGCCCCGGCGCACTCAGCGCCGCCGCAATGGCGGCCGTTTGCAAGATTTTCCGCATGAAACTCCTCCCGATGTAGAACGCGTTGCGCCCCCTAGCAACCGCACGCCGCCGCGCCGGTCAATGCCAAATCCGCGATTTGGGCAGAGCGTGGGCAGCCACAGTTTTGCTAACTCACTTAGCAAATCACGCGAGCGGAAACCGAGTCAATGGCACCGGAGCGGGCCGGCCTATTTCGCGCGCTCGATGTAGTAGCGCATCAGGGCCTTGGCCTCGGGCGAGGCCCAGTCGGCATGGCCCTCCAGATAGCCGACGACGTTGCCCTCATGGTCGACGAGGAACGTGGTGGGCAGGCCGCGCGTGCCGAACGCCTTCATCATCGTGCCGCGCTGATCGAGGCGGATCGCGAGGTGCTTGTAGCCCTTCTCCTTCCAGAACGGCCCCACCTTCTCGATTCCCTTCAGGTCGACCGAAACCGCGACGACCTCGAACTTGTCGCCCCCAAGATCGCCCTGAAGCCGGTCGAGCGTCGGCAATTCGGTGACGCAGGGCGCGCACCAGGTGGCCCAGAAATTGAGAAGGACGACCTTGCCCTTGAGCCGCCCGGCCAGCTCGACGGGTTTCCCCTTTTCGTCGTCGACGGAAGCGAACGGCGCTTTTTTCAGCGGGCGGATCAGCATAAATTGCCCGGCAGCGCCG
>CAZUYG010000235.1:0-5822 GCA_964624265.1 uncultured Candidatus Odyssella sp. | reverse complement strand
CGTAGGTGCGCAAGCCCGCGAGCGGCCTGCCCGCGAAGCGCACGGCGCCGCGGCGCGGCGGCACCAGGCCGACAATCGCGCGCATCGTCGTCGTCTTGCCGGCGCCGTTGCGGCCCAGCAGCGCCACCACCTCGCCTTTCGGCACGGCGAGGCTGATGCCCTGCAAGATGTGGCTTTCGCCGTAATAGGCATGCAGATCCTCCACCTCGAGCAGCGCGGCCATCACGCGGCCTCGCCCAGGTAGATCTGCTTGACGACCGCCGAGCCGCGGATCTCGTCGGGCGTGCCCTGCACGAGCACGCGCCCGTAATCGAGCACCGTGATGCGCTCGGCCATCTCGAACACGACGTCCATGTCGTGCTCGATCAGCAGCAGCGTGAGCTCGCGCGGCAGGCCGGCGATCAGGCGCTGCATCGTTTTCGTTTCTTCCGGGCTCATGCCGGCGGTGGGCTCGTCGAGCAGCAGGAGGCGCGGCGCGGCGGCGAGCGCCAGCGCGATTTCGAGCTGGCGCTGGCTGCCGTAGGAGAGATGGCGGACCTCGGCGTGCAGCCGCTCGGCAAGGCCGACCGATTCGGCGAGCTGCGCGGCGCGTTCGTGCACGGCCCGCGCCCCGGCGAACGGGCGCCAGAACACGCGGCTTTCGCCGGTGCGCAGCGCCACGGCGGTGGCCAGGCTTTCGGCCACGGTCATGCCGAAAAACAGATTGTTGCGCTGGAAGCTGCGTGCGAGCCCGGCCCGCACGCGCCGGTCCGGCGAGAGGCGCGTCACGTCGCGGCCCGCGAGCCGGATCGTGCCCGCATCGGGCGGCAATTCGCCGCTCAACAGGTTGAACAGAGTCGTCTTGCCGGCGCCGTTGGGGCCGATCACGGCCTCGCGCGCGCCGGCCGCGAGCGTGAACGACACGTCGTCGGTGACGAGCAGCGAGCCGAAGCTCTTGCGGAGGCCCGCGACCTCAAGCATCGCCCGCCCCTTTCGGCGGCTTGCGCCGGAACAGCGAAAGCAGGCGGCCGAAAATGCCGTCCGGCGCCGCCAGCACGATCGCCACGAACAGCAGGCCCATCCAGATCTGCCAGTGGGTCGTGAAGCTCTCGACGATGCGGTGGAACAGCACGAACAGGAAGCCGCCGATCACCGGGCCGGTGAGCGTGCCGGCGCCGCCGACGATGACGACGATGAGCCCCTCGCCCGACCGGATCCAGTGCGCGACTTCGGGATGGACGAATTTCGTGTTCTGAAGGTGCAGCGCGCCGGCAAAAGCGGCGACGGCGCCGGCGATCGCGAACGCCGCCACCTTGTAGCGCTGCACCGGGCAGCCGAGCGCACGGGCCCGATTCTCGTTCTGCTTGATCGCCTTCAGCGTCTGGCCGAACGGAGAGCGCACGAGCCAGCGGAACAACAGGTAGGCCAGCACCGCGAACGCGACGCAGAGGATCGCGAAGGTGCGGTCGTCGTTGAGGTCGAGGCCGACGGATTTGAGATCCATGCGCTTCAGGCCGCCGAGCCCGTCGTCGGCCCCGAACTTGCGCGCTTTCGAGGCCCAGGCCCAGAACATCATGCTGACCGCAAGCGTGACCATGATGAAGAACACGCCCGAGACGCGCGTGACGAGCGCGCCGATCACGATGCCGGAGAGCGCGCCGCACGCGACCCCGGCCAGGATCGCGACGCCGACCGGCCAGCCCTGAAAATGCGCGAGATAGGCGAGCGCATAGGCGCCGACGCCCATGAATCCCGCATGGCCGAAGCTGACGAGCCCGCCGTATCCGACGAGAAAATCGAGGCTGAGCACGAAGATCACGAGGATCGCGATCTCGATCACGATCGTGAGCCGGTAAGGGTCGACGAACAGCGCCGCGACGATGGCGCCGCCGAACAGCAGCGCGAGTAGCGGCAGCGAAAGCGGATCGCGCGCCGGCATCAGTGCGCGGGCTTCACGGGCAGGAGGCCCTGCGGGCGGACCAGCAGGATGGCCGCCATCACCGCATACATGATGAACGACGCGAATTCGGGCAGCAGCACCGGGCCGAAAGTTTCGGCCGTGCCGATGATGAACGCGCCGAGCACCGCGCCCTTCAGGCTGCCGGGCCCGCCGATGACGACGACGACGAGCGCCGGAATGAGGATTTCCACGTCCATGCCCGGCTCGACCGTGCGGATCGGCGCGGCGAGAACCCCGGCGAAGCCGGCCAGCGCGGTGCCGATGCAGAACACGATGAAGAATGCGCGGTCGATGTTGATGCCGAGCACGGCCGCCGTCTCGCGGTCGTCGACCCCGGCGCGCACGACGGCGCCGAGGCGCGTGCGCTCGAGGCCGAGATAGAGTGCCACCGCCGTGGCGAGGCCAACGGCGAAGACGAACAGGCGATAAACCGGGTATTCCTGCCCGAAGACCGGGATGCTGCCGGCAAACAGCGCGGGCTCGGCCATGCGGAACTGATCGACGCCCCAGATCATGCGCGCCGCATCGTAGCCGACGAACAGCAGGCCGAACGTGACGAGCGCCTGGATCAGGTGGTTGCCGCGCAGCCGGCGCAGCAGCGCCACGTAAAGCACGGCGCCGACGACGGTGACCGCGACGGGCGCCACGGCGAGGGCCAGCCAATAGGAGCCGAGCCAGCGCGCGATCGTGAACCCGATATAGGCCCCGATCATGTAGAGCGTGCAGTGCGCGAGATTCAGCACGTCGAGCAGGCCGAAGACCACCGACAGCCCGACCGCCAGCATGAACAGCAGCGCCGAAAGCCACAGCGCGTTGAGCAGCTGGATTCCGTAGAAATTGACGAGCTCCAACGCTTCCCCCGCGCGCGCTCGAGTGCGTATCGGCCGACCTTAGAGCGGCGCGCGGCGCGGGCAAGGCATTTTTCGCCCGCCGCGCCCGCGTTTCACCGGCGAAACAGGTCCGCCCCGTCCTGCACCGCGCCGTTGCCGGTCGCGACGCAAAACGGGGCGTCTCCGCGGCCTCCTCCGCCTAACTTATGTGCATTCTCACCTATCCGGATCAGACCCAGGCTTGCAAGACGTATTCATACATACCCTCGCCGTTGATCATGTCCACGCGCTGGAGCGCGATGCGGTAGCCGTCGGCCGCCTTCACGAGCCGGTGCACGTAGGAACCGGCGAAATGGCGGCTCTGGTCGCGGCGGAATTCGAGCATGTGGAACCGGGAGCGGCAGACGACGGCGCCGCTCTTCGCGTCGTGCGCCTCGATCGCAATATTGGAGACGACGCGGCTCGTGCCCCATTGCGTCTTCTGCGACCACGCGCGCGGATGCAGGATCCGCTTCATGCGGATCATCATCAGGTTGCGGTCTTCGAAGAAGATGCTGGGCTCGCCGTCGCCCGTCGTCTGATGCGGATGCGCCGGCATCCAATACACGCCTTCGGGCGCGAAGCAGTCGATGTAGCCCTGCCAGTCCTTGCCGTCGAGCAGCTCGGCCTGGCGGTAGAGGAACTGCTCGACGTCGCGCTGGACATCGAGCGGAACGGGGGCGCGCGCGGCGCCGGGCTTCGGAGCGGCGAGCGGCGCCGGAACGGTCACGGTCAGCATGATCAGTTCCCCGCCGTCATGTATTCGGCCCACGCCTTGAAATAGTTGCGCAGCGGCGCCTCGCTGGTGCCGATGCGCGTGCGGACCACGCCGTTGGCCTCGTCGTCCTGGCCCAGGTAGCGGTGCAGGCTCACCCACTCGCCGCCCTCGGACTGCAGGCCCTCGTGCTGCTTCCGGAAGTTCCAGAGATCGTCGGCGTTGACCATCGTCGAGGGCGAATTGACGAGGTTGAAATAGCCGAGCGCACGCCGGTAGATCGGCTCCGGCGCGCCCTTGAGCCGGAAATGCCAGAGCTCGGTGAGGGTCTGGTCGTGCGCGAGCGGGCGGATCGCGCGGAGCTGCTGCAGCGGCGGCTGCACGGAAAGGCCCGGATAGCAGATGACGTGGTGGATGTTCTGGTCGAGGATCTCGTTGGTCCGTGCCTCGCCGTATTTCGACTTCATGATCGCTTCGTAGTTCAGCGAGATCGGATCCTGCGGCCGGAGGCTCATATAGCCTTCGAGCACGGAATGGCCGTGCGGATAGTTCACGGTCGTCATCTTGTCCCAGGTGCCGAGCGGCATCGTGAAGCCGGAGAGGAAGTGATAGTCGAGCGGCGCGTGGCCGTTCTTCGCCTTCACCTGCTCTTCGACGTCCATCGCGGCGCGGCCCGTCGATTCATGCGTGACCACCGCGTGCGCCACGTCGAGCTGGTTCTCGAGGAAGAACTTCCAGTTCGAGCGCTGGAGGACGCGGAAGCAGGTGGGCACGACCTCCACCTCGCCGTCGGGCGCGCGGTCGCACATCTGGTCGAACGCGACCCGGCTCGCGCCGAGCCATTCGAGCAGCGAGGGGCCGCTGTCGGCGAGGCTGGCGAACACGAAGCCGCGATAGATGTCCTGCCGCGGGGCGCGCTTGATCGCGCAGGCCGGCCCGGCCGGATCGAGCTTCGTGCCCTCGTAGCCGCGCGCGAGCGGGATCGCCTTGGGCGAGCCGTCGAAATTGAACTGCCACGCGTGATAGGAGCAGATGATGCTCTTCTCGGCGTTGCCCGAGCGGTCGCCGATCAGCAGGTTTCCGCGGTGGGGGCAGCGATTGTAGAGGATATGCACCTTCCCGTCGTCGCCGCGCACCATGATCATCGGCTGGCGGCCGATCGTCACCGTCCAGTAGTCGCCGGGCTTCTTCACCTGGCTCTCGTGGCCGACATAGGTCCAGACGCGGTTGAAGATCCGCTCCATCTCGAGCTCGAAGATTTCGGGATCGCTGTAGGTCGCGCGATGCACCCGATCGGGCTCGACCATGCCGCGCAGTTCGTTCGTGCCGTAGCGTGCCATCGCGTCCTCCCCGGCCCCGCCAACGGGGCGCTTTCGGCGTCGTTCAGTCTTGCGCGGCCTCGTGCGCCGGCGCGTCCACGAGATTGGCGTCGAGATTGCGCCGCATCTGGCCCAACGCCCATTGCATGAGATCGACGGCGCCCGCCGGCAGCCCGGCGAACGCGATTTCGTTCAAACGGAAGACGATCGGCAGGATGCGCTCGGCGAGCCGCGTGCCGGCCGCCGTGAGCGCCAGCCGGGTCACGCGCTTGTCGCCCACGGGGGAAAGCCGGACGATCAGTCCCTCCGTGACCAGCTGCGCTACCGTGCGGCTCAGCGTGGTGGGGTCGATCGCCGCGGCGTCGGCCACTTCCGACATCGAAAGACCGCGCCGGCTGTAGAGCAGGCCGAGCACGCGCCACTCCGGCACGCGCACGCCATAGGGGCGCAGCGCCTGGGTCAGATGGCGGTCGCGACGCCCGATGACCTGCGTGAACCAGTAGAAAAGATGCCGCTCGTGATCGAACGGGATCGTTTGCGCCCGCGCGGCGCCGGCCGCGACGGCGGTCAGCCCGCCATGCTCCCGATCCGGCCGCTTGCGTGCCCGCCGTATTTTCGATCCCGCCACGGATGCCGCTCTCGAAACCCGACGTCGAACGCTAAAGCCGAAAGCCTGTGTTTGCAAGTAATTGAATCGTCGGACTTGCGCGAATTTATCTTTTTCGTTGATGACAGACGGCCAAAATTGATTGTGATCGCAATGTAATTCTCGTCCTGCCCTGATCGGCCGCTCCCGCAAAAGCAAGGACGATGGGAAGAACGGTCACGGCGGCGGATCGGAACGTTGCGTGTTTTGCCCCTCAAACCCCGCTTCGCTTGACCGGACGCGTTCGCCCGGCATGATGGCGGCGAGGGAAACATGCAGACGATCTACGGCTCGCACAGCGCGATCGCGCCGTTCCGCTTGAGGCGCCCGTCGC
>CAZUYG010000234.1:0-5838 GCA_964624265.1 uncultured Candidatus Odyssella sp. | reverse complement strand
AGGTCGGTCAGGCTCACGATGCTGACGAGCGACGTGTCCTTGAACAGGCCGATGAAGGTGTTGACGATCGGCGGGATGACGATGGTGATCGCCTGCGGCAGCACGATCTTCGCCATCTTCTGCCAGTAGGAAAGGCCGAGCGCGTCGCCTGCCTCGAACTGGCCGCGCGGAATCGCCTGAAGGCCGCCGCGGATGACTTCGGCGAGATAGGCGGCCGAGAAGCCGATGATCGCAACCTGTGCGCGGAGCAGGTCGCTGATCTCGACGCCGCGCGGCAGGAACAGCGGCAGCAGGAACGATCCCACGAACAGCAGGCTGATCAGCGGAACGCCGCGGATGACCTCGATGTAGCCGATGCAGAACATGCGGATCAGCGGCATCTTCGAGCGCCGTCCGAGCGCCAGCAGGATCGCGATCGGAAACGCGACGACGATACCGACGATCGACAGCAGCAGCGTGAGCGGCAGTCCGCCCCAGAGCGACGTCGAGACGAAGCTGAGGCCGGTCGGAATCTCGAACCAGATTCCGGTCGCGCCGGCGAGCAGCGTGCCGGTGCCGGCAACGGCGTTCAGCGCGCTGTCGATCACGCGGAAGATCGGCCCGGCGGCAAGCGCCAGCAGCGCGAACAGCGCCGTCGCCCACAGCAGTAGACTGCGGCTCGACCCGCTGCTGCGCAGCGTCGCGATCAGAAGCACGCCGGCGGCCACGACCGCGGCGGTTCGGAAACCGATCGGGATCGCGCCGCCCCACATCAGGGCGAGGAAGGCGCCGAGCCCGCCGATCCACACCAGCGCGATCCAGGGGCGCCAGAAGCGGCGGAAGCAGCTCACCAGCACCATCGTCAGCAAGACGCAGATGCCGAGCAGCGGGCGCCAGTGCTCGTCGAACGGATAGCGCCCGAACAGGATGACGCGGTGCTTCTCGCGGACGAAAGCCCAGCACGCCCCCTCGCCCGCGCGGCACTGCTGCGGCGTCGCGTCGCCCCATGTCGCATCGAGGAACAGCCAGCTCACCAGCGGCGGAACGATGCGGATGACGAGATAGGCGCAGACGATGGTCAGCACCGTGTTCCAGATGCTGCTGAACAGGTTCTTGCGCATCCAGCCGATGAAGCCGGTCGTCGCCGGCGGCGGGCCGATCGCAGCGCTTTCGGTCGCGGTGTCGGAAACGGCCACGTCAGCGCTCCTTCAACGCGATGCGCTTGTTGTAGATGTTCATCGCCACCGAGATCGAGAGGCTGATGGTCAGGTACACGGCCATGATCAGCAGAATCGCTTCGAGCGCGCGGCCGGTCTGGTTCATCGTCATGTTCTCGATCGCGACGACGTCCGGATAGCCGGCGATCAGCGCGAGCGACGAGTTCTTGACGAGGTTGAGGTACTGGCTCGTCATCGGCGGGATGATCACGCGCAGCGCCTGCGGCAGCAGCACGAGGCGCAGCGTCTGTCCGCGCGTGAGGCCGAGCGCGCCCGCGGCCTCGGTCTGGCCGTAGCTCACCGCGAGAATGCCGCTCCGCACGATCTCGGCGATGAAGGACGCCGTGTAGATCACGAGGCCGACGAGGACGGTGAGGAATTCGGGCCCGATCGAGCCGCCGCCGATGAAACGGAACCTTGTCTTGGTCGCGACGTCGAACTCAGCCGGTGCCCCCATCGCGAGGAAAACGGCGATGGCCGGCAAGAACAGGATGCCGAGGCTCGGCAGCAGGCGCTTCGGCGCCACGCCGGTGGCATACAGGCGCCGGACGGCCCATCGGTTGTAGACGATGACCGCGATGAGCGAGGCAAGCAGCACGCCGCCGGCGACGTAGTGCGCGGTATTCACCTTCAGCAGCGGAAAGATGAAGCCGCTCTTGTTGAGGAAAAACCCGCCGCCGATCACGATCGGATCGAGCTGGTCCGGCAAGACGTTGCCGACGAAGGCGTAGATGAAGATGAGCTGCAGCAGCAGCGGGACGTTGCGGACCGTCTCGACGTAGACCGAGGCGAGCTTCGCGACCAGCCAGTTCGACGAGAGGCGCGCCACGCCGATGATCGTCCCGAGAATCGTCGCCAGCACGATGCCGATGACGCCAACCCGGAGCGTGTTGAGGATGCCGACGAAATACGCCCGTCCGAACGTGTCGTCGGGGTTCCAGTCGATGATCGTGTCGCTGATCGGGATGCCCGAACGCGAATAGAGGAAATCGAACCCGCTCTTGAGGCCGCGGGCGCGCAAATTCTCGATGGTGTTGGTGACCAGCAGCCAGACGACGAACACCAGGGCCGCCAGGAACAGCACCTGGTAGATGATCGCGCGCACGCGCCGGTCGTTCCACCAGGCGCCCGTCGCCGGCGTTCGGGCCGCGGTCGGATTGGGGTTGGACACCGCGCCGCTTCCGCGGATCGAGCGTCCTAGCGGATCGGCGGCGCGTACTGCAGGCCGCCCTTGCTCCAGAGCGCGTTCAGGCCGCGCTCGAGCTTCAGCGGCGTCTTCGGGCCGACATTGCGCTCGTAGATGTCGCCGTAATTGCCGACCTGCTTGATGATCTGATAGGCCCAGTCGGCCTTGAGGCCGAGCAGCTTGCCCATGTCGTTCTTCTCGTCCACGCCGAGCATGCGCTTGACGCCCGGATTGGGCGAGCCCTTCATCTGGTCGACGTTGGCGCGGGACACGCCGAGCTCTTCGGCCTCGACCATCGCGTAGAGCACCCACTTCACGATCGCGAACAGCTCTTCGTCGCCGCGGCGGATCGCCGGGCCGAGCGGCTCCTTCGAGATCAGTTCGGGCAGGATCACGTAATCGTCGGGGTTCTTGGCGTCCTTCGACCGCGTCGAGGCGAGGCCCGAGGCGTCGGTCGTGTAGGCCTGGCAGCGGCCGGCGAAGAAGGCCGACACCGCCTCCTCGATCTTCTCGAAGACGATGGCCTTCGCCTTGCTCAGGTTGTTCGCCTTGAGGAAGTCGGTGAGGTTCAGCTCGGTCGTCGTGCCCGACTGCACGCAGATCTCGGCGCCGTCGAGCTCCTTGGCGCTCTTCACGCCGAGCTTCTTGGCGACCATGAAGCCCTGGCCGTCGTAGAACGTGACGCCGGTGAACACCATGCCCTGCGCGGCGTCGCGCGTGAGCGTCCAGGTGGTGTTGCGCGAGAGAACGTCGATTTCGCCCGACTGGAGCGCCGTGAAGCGCTGCTGCGCACTGGTGGGCTTGAACTGAACCTTGTTGGCGTCGCCGAAGATCGCCGCGGCGACCGCGCGGCAGATGTCCACGTCGATGCCGGTCCAGCGGCCCTGGCTGTCGGCGATCGAGAAGCCGGCGAGACCCGTGTTGACGCCGCACACCAGCGAGCCGCGCTTCTTGATGGTGTCGAGATCCTTGCCGGCGAGGGCCGGACCCGCGGCGAGTGCGCCGGCGACGACCGTCGCGGCCGCGATTGCGAGCTTTTTCATGATTTCTCCCATGCTCCTCTCGTTTGCCCTACGGAGGCCGCAGACCGCGGCTCCTGTTCTGAGGCCGGCTGGCCGCCCCTCAATCAGACGTTCGGCCCGCCTCCTGCGGAACATAAAAGCGGGATAATGGCCTGGGCGCAAGCATAAGGCAGCGTCATCGGCGACCGTGGCGCGCCGCACAAAGCCATGACATGATGCCTTTTCTCGCGCCACAACCGCATCGCAACCGAAAATGAAGCCTTCGACGACCCTCGTTTCCGCCGGACGCAATCCGCGCCGCCACGCCGGCGCGGTGAATGTCCCGGCTTTCCGCGCCTCCACGATCACGTCGCCCGATCTCGCGGCCTGGGAGGCCTCGCGAACGCGGCGCTTCGAGAAGGATGCGGTGGTCTATGGCCGCTGGGGCACGCCCGGCTCGCAGGCGTTCGAAGAGGCGGTCGCCGCAATCGAAGGCGCCGACCGCGCGGTGTCGGTTTCGTCGGGCATGGCCGCGTGCGCGAGCGCCATTCTCTCGCTCGTGAAGGCCGGCGACCACCTGCTGCTGCCCGACAACGTCTATCAGCCGGTGCGCGGTTTCGCGAACGGCTTCCTCAAGGATTTCGGCGTCGAGGCGACGTTCTACGATCCGCTCGTCGGCACGGGCATCGCGAAGCTGATGAAGCCGAACACGCGCCTCCTCTACCTCGAGGCGCCGGGCTCGCAGACGATGGAGATGCCGGACATCCCGGCGCTCGTCGCCGAAGCCAAGAGCCGCAATATCCGCACGGCGATGGACAACACCTGGGGCACGCCGCTGCTGTTCCGGCCGCTCGACCACGGCATCGATCTTTCGATCAACGCGGCGACCAAATATCTGGTCGGCCATTCCGACGCGATGCTGGGCACGATCGCGATGCGCGAGGCGCTGTTCGAGCGCGTGAAGACGGTGGCGACAGCGCACCTCGGCATTTGCGCCGGCTCCGAGGAGATCTATCTCGGCCTGCGCGGCATCCGGACGATGGGCGTCCGCCTCGAGAAGCAGGGCAAAAGCGCGTTCGCGGTGGCGCGCTGGTTCCAGATGCGGCCCGAGGTCGAGCGCGTGCTCTACCCGGCCCTGCCAGAAGATCCGGGCCACGCGGTGTGGAAGCGCGATTTCAAGGGCGCGTCGGGGTTGTTCTCGGTGGTGTTCAAGCCGCTCGAAAAGGCCGCGCTCGCGCGCTTCGTCGACGGGCTCGAGCATTTCGCGATCGGCGCCAGCTTCGGCGGCTACGAAAGCCTCGTGCTGCCGTTCGACCCGAAACCCTATCGCACCGCGACGAAGTGGGAGGCGAAAGGCCCCTGCCTGCGCTTCCACATCGGGCTCGAAGACGTGGACGACCTGCTTGCGGATCTCGAGCATGGCTTCGCGCGCATGCGGGCCGCGGCCTAGGCCCTTGCGGCGGGACACGCCCATGACCACATCGTCCGCGGACGCCGCTCTCGCCGCCATCCAGTTCGGCGCGGACGGCCTCGTTCCCGCCATCGCCCAGCAGCACGACACCGGCGAAGTGCTGATGATGGCGTGGATGAACCGCGATGCGGTCCGGGAGACGCTCGAGTCCGGCCGGGTGTGCTATTGGTCGCGCTCGCGCCGCGCGTTGTGGCGCAAGGGCGAGACGTCGGGACAGGTGCAGCGTCTCGTCGATCTCCGCATCGACTGCGACGGCGATACGCTGCTGCTGCTGGTCGATCAGACCGGCGTCGCCTGCCATACGGGCAAGCGGCGCTGCTTTTTCCGCCGCGCGGGCGAGACCGGCCTCGAGGACGTGCCGATGGGCGCCGTCGACCCGGGCGCCCTCTACGGCAAGGCCGGCGCGTGAGCATGGACAGGCCGGAGGAATCGCCTTAAGCGGGCGAAACGGGGTGACGAGGCGCGAGGTAACGGCAATTCATGAGCTGGACGAATTACGCACTGGCCGAGGTGCGCGAGATCGGCGAAGGCCACCGCGCGCTTTACAGCAAGACCCTCATCCCCAAGGACACCGTGATCGCCGTCTTCGACGGCCGCGCGGTTGTCCTCGACCTCAAGCCCGACGGCAAGATCGACTACGGCCAGGAGGACCCCAACCTCCTCGTCCACCTCGCCGTCAGCAACGGCAAGTTCTACGGAATCGCGCCGATCCGCTACGACGAAGTGACCGGCGCGGACTACATGAACCACTCGTGCCATCCGAACTGCTACATCGAGCGGATGCTCGTGATCCGTGCGGCCGAGGACATTCCGCCGGGCACCGAGCTGACCTGGGATTACCGCGTGAGCGATCTCGTCCCGCAGGGCCAGCCCTGCTGGTGCGACGAACCCAAATGCATGCTGTAGGCTTGCGCCGCGCTCAGCGGGCGAGCAGCCGCTCCACCTCTGCGCGATTCTGTCCGATGCAGAATTGCGTGCATGAAT
>CAZUYG010000233.1:0-5848 GCA_964624265.1 uncultured Candidatus Odyssella sp. | reverse complement strand
GCCGATCGCCTCGCCGGACGGCAGCGTCGTCCTCGATGCCTTCTCGTTTCAAGTGAAGGATGCCGCGAGCCCCATCGTTCTCCATCTGTCGGCCAAAGCCGAGCCGGCGTTCGTGCGCGCGCTCGCGGGGCCCGATCAGCTCGTCTTTCGCATACCGCCGGGCCGCGATGCGCGCGGCCGGCCGGAGCTCGATGTCGTCCATGCCGGACGCAGCGCGGCCTTCGGCCTCGCCGGCACGCAGGCCGCGCTCGACGCGTTCGACCGCATCTGCCAAAGGCGGTAAACGCGCCGCGTTGCGCGCCGTGCGTTGCCGCGCTAGAACCCGCGCCTCATTCCCGACAGCACACCGACCGGAAGGGCGCCGCCGCGATGGCCGCTTACCAATATATCTATGTGATGAAGGGCCTCGGCAAAGCCTATCCGGGCGGCCGGCAGGTTCTCAAAGACATTTGGCTCTCGTTCTATCCGGGCGCCAAGATCGGCGTGCTCGGCCTCAACGGCGCGGGCAAATCGACTTTGCTGCGCATCATGGCCGGCAAGGACCAGGAATTCGTGGGCGAGGCCTGGGCCGCCGAGGGCGTGAAGGTCGGCTTTCTCGAGCAGGAGCCGGCGCTCGATCCCGCCAAGACCGCGGGCGAGAACGTCATGGAGGGCGTCAAGGAAACCAAGGCGCTGCTGGACCGCTTCAACGAAGTGTCGGCGAAATTCGCGGAGGAGATGAGCGACGATCAGATGAACGCGCTGATCGCCGAGCAGGCCGAGCTTCAGGAGAAGATCGACGCCGCGAACGCCTGGGAGCTGGAGCGCACGGTCGAGATCGCGATGGACGCGCTGCGCTGCCCGCCGGCCGATGCCGACGTGAAGACGCTCTCGGGCGGCGAACGCCGCCGCGTGGCGCTCTGCCGCCTGCTGCTGAGCAAGCCCGACATGCTGCTGCTCGACGAGCCCACCAACCACCTCGACGCCGAATCGGTCGCGTGGCTCGAGCGCTATCTCAAGGAGTTCCCCGGCACGGTCGTGGCCATCACGCACGACCGCTATTTCCTCGACAATGTCGCCAGCTGGATCCTGGAGCTCGACCGCGGGCAGGGGATTCCGTGGGAAGGCAACTACACGTCCTGGCTCGACCAGAAGAAGAAGCGGCTCGAAGTCGAGGGCAAGCAGGAGGCTGCGCGCCAGCGCACGCTCGATCACGAGCTCGAATGGATCAAGGCCTCGCCGCGCGCGCGCCAGACCAAGAGCAAGGCGCGCATCCAGGCCTACGAGGCGATGCTCGCCGAGCAGACCGACCGTCCGCCCGATCAGCTCCAGATCTGGATTCCGCCGGGCCCGCGCCTCGGCGGCAACGTCATCGAGGCGAAGAACGTCAAGAAGGGCTTCGGCGACAATCTGCTGATCGACGATCTCTCGTTCCTGATGCCGCCGGGCAGCATCGTCGGCGTGATCGGCCCCAACGGCGCCGGCAAGACGACCTTGTTCAAGATGATCGCCGGCCTGGAAAAGCCCGACGGCGGCTCGTTCAAGGTCGGTTCCACCGTGAAGCTCGGCTATGTCGAGCAGATGCGCGAGACGCTCGATCCCAACAAGAGCGTGTGGGAGGAACTGTCGGACGGCCTCGACGTGATCCAGATCGGCAAGAAGGAAATGCCGAGCCGCGCCTATGTCTCGAATTTCAACTTCAAGGGCACCGACCAGCAGAAGAAGGTGGGCGTGCTCTCGGGCGGCGAGCGCAACCGCGTCAATCTCGCGAAGGTGCTGAAATCGGGCGCCAACCTGCTGCTGCTCGACGAGCCGACCAATGACCTCGACGTGGATACGATGCGCGCGCTCGAAGAGGCGCTGCTGGAATTCGCGGGCTCGGCGATCGTCATCAGCCACGACCGCTGGTTCCTCGACCGCATCTGCACGCATATCCTCGCTTTCGAGGGCGACTCGCAGGTCACCTGGTTCGAGGGCAACTACCAGGACTACGAGGCCGACCGGAAGCGCCGCCTCGGCGCCGAGGCCGACCAGCCGCACCGCATCAAGTACAAGCCGCTGGTGCGCGCGTAAATCAGGGCCAGGCGGCGTCTGCCGCCGCAGAGGCGCGGCGTCATGGCCGCGTTGCCTGCGCGCGCAAGGCGTTGACCGTGACGGCAACAAACTGCGCGCCGATGACCGCCGTGCAGGCGCTCTCCTTGCGATAGACATGGGCCGGGCGGCCGCCCGCGCGCTATAGTCGGCGCATGGGAGATTGGAAACGCGCCATGATCAAGCCGTGGATTTTTGAGTTCTTCTTCGCGCCCGGCGAGCAGGGGCGTCCGCTCGAAGCCGCGCCCGAGGCCGAGCAGGCGCATTTCCAGCGATATCTCGCGCTCTGGGAGCGCGCCGAGCCGCTCGGATTCGAAGGGCTGTTTTTCAGCGAACACCATTTCGGCCGCGCCTTCAGCCCGTCGCCGAATTTGCTGATCGCGCACATGGCGACTCGCACGAAGCGGCTGCGCCTCGGCACGCTCGGCATGGTGCTGCCCTACTACGATCCGTGGCGCGTGGTCGAAGAGATCGCGATGCTCGATCATCTGACCGGCGGGCGGCTCGAGATCGGAACGGCCGCGGGCATTCCGAACGAATTGAAGCTTGTGGGTCTCAGTTACGAGGAAGCGCGGGCACGTTTCGACGAATCGCTCGAGGTTATGGACGCCGCGCTCGCCAGCCCCGTCGTCACGCATCACGGCAAGTTCTGGAACTTCGACAATCTGCGCATCGCGCCGCGGCCGCTGCAGCAGCCGGCGCCGCCGAAATGGACGACGGTGCTCAGCATCGCCTCGGCGCGGAAATCGGTCCGCCGCGGCTCCAAGATCTGCACGAGCTTCCAGTCGCGCGAGCGCGTGAAGGACATTTTCGACGCCTATCGCGACGAGGCCGCCAAAACAGGCGCGCCGGGCGGGCCGGAACAGCTTGCGGTCCGGCGCATCGTATCGATCTGCGAGTCGGCGGCGGAGGCACAAGCCCGCGCCCGCGCCGCGATCGAACAGATGAAAACCGGCGTCGCGATCGATCCCCGCGCTGCAGTCAAAACCGTGCTGCTCGACGTTCCCAATCCTTCGGCCGGGTTCGTCGTCGGCGACGACGAGTTCGTCACCGGCACCCCGGCGCAGGTGGCCGAGCAGATCGTCGAGCAATGCCGCTACACGGGGGCCGGTCACTTCGTCGCGATGATGAATCACACCGACGACGTGGAGCGCGCGTGGACGCTGTTCGGCGAGAAGGTGAACCCCGTCCTGCGCAAGGCCGCGGTCGGCCTGGCCGCACCCCAGCCGGCGCACGCGTAGCGCCGGTCGCGGCCGGTTTCGGCGATAGGGCGACGCGCGGGCGGCGCGTCAGCGCTTGTCGAGGTCGGCGATCTTCTCGCGGATCGCGGCGATGAGGCCCTCGGCCTTGCCGCCGCGCTGCTGCAGCACGGCCGCGAATTCGCGGCGCTGCGTCTGCGCCATGCTGATGTTCTCGATCAACACGTCGCGCACCTTCATCTGGCCGCCGGTGGGGCGGAGGCGCCATTTGATGTCGACCGTGCGGCCGCTCTTCGGATCGACGATGCGGCTGTCGATCGTGGCGCCGTTACCCTCTGCCTCGCCCTTGAACACGTCGAGCTTTTCGCCCGAATAGGCCGAGAGCTGGGCCGCGTAGACTTTCGAGATGTAAACCTCGAACACCTGCAGATATTCCTGCTGAACCGGCAGCGCCGTCGATTTCCAGGTGGGTCCCATGACCGAAGCGGCGATCACCGAGTGATCGAAATTCGCGCGGTAGATCTGGCGGAAACGCTCTTCGCGCTGCGCCTTCGGCAGGCCCTTGTTGGCGAGGATCGCGATCACCGTGTCGCCCATCGAGCGGATGACCTGCGTGCCCTCGCTGACCGCGTCGGCGCGCGCGGGGGCTGCGAGCGCGAGCACGGCGAGCAACGCGGCGGCTACGGAGAAGCGAGACTTGATCATGGCGTTCGTCCTGGCTGCTGCGGGGGCCGGCCTCCGGGCGAGGGCCGACCGCGCAAGGATTTGTCACAGCCCGGCCCGCAAGGCCAGGGACGTTTTTGGGGCAATCGCGGCGGAATCCGGGATCAGCCGGTTATGGTGCGCCGGGATCGGCGCCGGGTTACTTCCGGTCGAGTTCGGCGATCTTCTCGCGCAGCGCGGCGATGAGCCCGTCCACCGAGTTGCCGCGCTGCTGGTACACGGCCGCGAACTCGCGCCGCTGCGTCTGCGACATGCTGATGTTTTCGATCACCACGTCGCGCACCTTGAGCTGCTTGCCGGCGGAACGGAGGCGCCATTTGACTTCGACCGTGCGGTCGTTCTTGGGATCGGTGATGCGGCTCGCCACCTCCACGCCGCTGCCGTCGGCCTCGGCGCCGGTCACGATCACCTTCTCGCCCGAATAGGTCGAAAGCTGGCCGGTATAGACCTTCACGATGTAGGTCTCGAACAGCTTCAGATACTCGGCGCGCTGGGCGGGCGTGGCGTCGCGCCAGGGCGGCCCCATCACCCATGCGCCGATCGTCGCCACGTCGAAATTCTGGCCCAGGATCTGACGGAAACGCGCTTCCTTGGCCGCGCGGTCCATGCCCTGCGTGGCGAGAACTTTCACGACCTCATCCGCCATGCGCTGGACGAGCGCCTTGCCGTCGTCCTTGGAGTCGGCGCGAACCGCCGCGGGCACGGCGAACGCAAGCGCGGCTGCGGCGATGAACAGCGCCTGGAACAGGCGCCGCGATGGTGCGGTCATTGAACCCTTCCCCTTGCCGTGCGGCACGCGCGGCCGGCCGGAGGACCTATTCGTCTTCTCCGGGCAGCGGCGGCTTCTTGATCTGGCCGTTCGAAAGTTCGGATTCGCGGTTCTGCCGGTACAAGCTGCGCACCGCGGCGTAGAAGTCGAGCGAGGTGCGGCGGAGTTCGTCGACCGGCTCGATCAGGCCCGCGCGTTCGTCGATCTTGTCGATGATGCCGCCCGCGAGCTCCAGCCACGCGCCCACCGGCGGCAGGAAATAGCTGATCGGGTTCGAGAACGAGTCCACCACCTTGCCGGCCGTATCGCGGACGTTCGACGGGCCCATGAACGGCAGCACGAGATAGGGGCCTTCCTTCACGCCCCAGACCGCGAGCGTCTGCCCGAAATCTTCCTTGTGCTTCTTGAGACCGTACTGCCCGGCCACGTCCCAGAAGCCGGCCATGCCGAACACGCTGTTGACCCAGAAGCGCGTCGCGGTTTCGGCGGCGCGGCCGGATTCGAACTGCAGCACGTCGTTGATGAACGTGACCGGCGACTGGAAATTGTCGTAGAAGTCGCGGAAGCGATCGCGCACGAATTTCGGCACGTTGTCGCGATAGGCGATGGCGACGGGCTTGCCGATATTGTCGTCAATCCACAGATTGAACGAGAACATGCGGCGATTGAAGGGCTCGATGGGGTCGTTCGCCCGTTCGAACTCGGCTCTGGCCGCCGGTTCCGTCGGCACGGTCGCACAGGCCGCCAGCGATGCGAGAACCATCGCGAGCGCCGCGAAGCGCAGCGCCTTGCCATGTATTCCCGTCATGACGCGATCCCTCTTCCCCCGCTATTCCAATCGAACCGTCGCCCGGAGGCGCTAGACATCGATGGAACGGTTCCGTCTCACACAGCCCATGGTTAGCACAGCGGAAAACCTTTGGCGAGGCCTTGCCGCCGCGCCTCTCCATAACGGCGCGGCGCGGGCTCGATGAAGGCGTTCCTGCTTGCCCTCGTGTGGACAGGCCTGCTGGTCGCGGCCGGCGGACTGGCGCTCCATCTCTGGCTCCAGATGGAAGACGTGCGGCTCGGCTTTCATGGGTGGCTG
>CAZUYG010000232.1:0-5849 GCA_964624265.1 uncultured Candidatus Odyssella sp. | reverse complement strand
GAGCGGTAGCGGCGCATTTCGCCCATCTTGAGCCGGCCGATGCCGTGTTCGGCGGAGAAGCTGCCGTTCATCGCCATGACCATGTCGTGGACGATGCGCTGCATGCGCTCCCACTCGCCGAGGAAGCGCTCGCGCGTCCAGCCCTCGAGCGGCTGGGTGAGATTGAAATGGATGTTGCCGTCGCCGACATGGCCGAACGCGACCACGCGCAGGCCGGGTATCGCGGCCTTGGCGGCCTCGGTCGCGCGCCGGATGAACTCGGCCACGCGCGAGACGGGCACGGCCACGTCGTGCTTTATGCTGGCGCCCTCGGGCTTCTGCGCCTCGTTGATCGAATCGCGCAGCTTCCAGAACGCGCGCGCCTGCGCCGTGCTGGAGGCGAACACGGCATCGAGCACGAGCCCGTCGGCCTGCGCCTGTGCCAGGGTTTCCTCGAGCGGCGCGCGCAAGGTGCCCTCGGCGCCCTGGCCCGACAGCTCGACCAAGACGTAGTGCGGATAGATGTGCGCGCCGAACGGATCGGAGGTGCCGGCGATGTTGCGCAACACCATTTCGAGCGGCAGGCGGCCGATCAGCTCGTAGCCCGTCACCGCCTCGCCGGTCGATTCCTGGAGGCGGTTGAGCAGCGCCACCGATGCATCCGGCGTCGGCACCGCGGCGAATGCGGTCTGCCGGTCGCGCGGCAGCGGGAACAGCTTCAGCACCGCGGCGGTGATGATGCCGAGCGTGCCTTCGGCGCCGATGAAAAGATGGCGCAGCGCATAGCCGGTGTTGTCCTTACGCAGGCCGCGCAGCCCGTCCCACACCTCGCCGCTCGGCAGCACGACTTCAAGTCCGAGCATCAGCTCGCGCATGTTGCCGTAGCGCAGCACGCCCGTGCCGCCGGCGTTGGTGGAAAGGTTGCCGCCGACCTGGCAGGTGCCCTCGGCACCGAGGCTGAGCGGAAAGAGGCGGTTGCGCTCGGCCGCCGCCTTCTGGATTTCGGCAAGGATGCAGCCGGCTTCGGCGGTGATCGTGTTGTTGACCGGATCGACCGCGCGGATGCGGTTCATGCGCCCCATCGCCAGCACGATGCCGGGAAACGCCATGTCGGGCACCGAGCCGCCGACGAGGCCGGTGTTGCCGCCCTGCGGCACGATCGGCACGCCCGCCTCGGCGCAGATGCGGACCACGGCGGATGTTTCCGCCGTGCTGGCCGGGCGCACCAGCAGCGCGGCACCGCCCTGCCAGAGCCCACGCTCGTCCTTCAAGCGCGGCGCCATCTCGGCGGAATCGGCGGTGCAACCTTTCTCGCCCACGGCCGCCTTGATGCGGGCGAACGCCTCCTCGAAACGCGCGGACGGGCGGGTCGCGTCGTTCATGCGCATGAGTTAGTCGAGAGCGGCCGGAGAGGCCAGCGGTTCGGCGCTTGTTCGCGTGCCTTGCGCGGGGCCGCAGGCTAAGGTGCAGCATCCGCACGAGGCCCGCCATGAACCCGCTCCGCCTGCTCGCGCCCGCTCTCGTTTTCGCCACAGCCCCCGCCTGGGCCGAAGTGTGCATCGACCGCGGCGCCGGCCAATACACCTCGAACCACAAGGTTTGCGCGAGCTCCGTGCTGAAGCCGCAGGGCGCCAACACCTATGGGCCCGGCAATCTTTTCCGCGACGGCGAAGCGGCCTGGTGCGAAGGCGCGCCGGGCAGCGGCAAGGGCGAATACATCCGCATCCTCTACACCGAGCCGGTGCGCTTCAAATCGATCCTGATCGGCAACGGCTACGCGAAATCGAAGCAGACCTTCTTCGCCAACGCGCGCGCCCGCACGATCCGCATCGAGACCGCCGACGGGCTGCGCTTTGCCGCCGAGCTGAAGGACACCGAGGAGATGCAGACGATCCGCCTGCCGCGCGCGGTAAAGACCGCGACGGTGCGCGTCGAGATCGTCGACGTCTATGGCGGCGACAGGCACCAGGACATGTGCCTGCATCTCGTCCAGCCGAACTTCGAGGAAGCGGACAGCGAGAACCAATGAGCCGCGCCGCGGCGCGCGGATAACTGGACAAGCGGCGCGAACGCCGCCATCTATCCGCGACACTCGCGGGGAACCCTTTCTTGCCGGCCAAACCGAAACGCCGCACGCAGGAGGAGCGCAGCGCCGAAACGCGCGGCCGCCTGCTCGAGGCGACGATCGACCTGCTCATCGAGCGCGGCTACGCGCGCCTCACCACGGCCGACATCGCGAAGCGCGCCGGCGTCTCCAACGGCGCGCGCGTGCATCATTTCCGCACCAAGGAAGATCTCGTCGTCGCCGCGAACGCCGAGCTTTACGAGAAGGCCGTTTCGCTGGGCACGGCGCGCTCGGCCAATGCGCGGGCCTCGAAGCACCCGTTCAAGGACTGCTTCGACGACCTCATTTCGCTCTATTTCGGCCGCTGGTTCCTGGGCTCGCTCGACGCCACCGTGGCGGCGCGCACCGACAAGCGGCTCGCGCGCCGGCTGCATCCGATCATCCTCGACTATCATGCCGCCGTGCGCCGCGCCTGGACCGGCGCCTTCGCCGAATCCGGGCTCGGCGCGAAAGATGCCGCCGAGGCGTACGAAGTGATTCTCTACACGGTGCGCGGCATGGCGCTCGCCTCGCTGCGCCCGCCGCATCCGCAGGTCAACGAGGCGCTCGTCGCGCGCATCACGGCGATGCTGGAGCAGCGCTACCCCCGCTGACCGGCCGCCAGCGCGGCCCGCGCATCCATCAAAACATACAGAGCGCGCGCTCTGTTTTTATTGACTCCCTGCCGCGGCCTGCCCTAGCCTTGCGCATCGCCGCCCCGCAACGAGGGCGGACAAGGAAAATCCACGGGAGGAAGACATGCTTGCATTGCGTGCTTCGGCACTTGCGGCCGCTCTGACCCTGGCTCCGCTGGCGGCGAACGCCCAGGAAGTGCGGATCGGCCTCATCACGACGCTCACGGGCGGCGGCGCCCTCATCGGCGAACCCGTGAAAAAAGGCTGGGACCTTGCCATCGAAGTGCTGGGCGGAAAGCTCGGCGGCGTTCCCGCCAAGATCATCTACGGCGACGACCAGATGAAGCCCGACGTGGCCATCAACGTCATCGAGCGTTTTCTTTCCCAGGACAAAGTGCACTTCGTCGTGGGTCCGGGCTGGACGAACCTGATGCTCGCGGTGAAGGACCGCGTGCTCGCGTCGAGCGCGATCCTCGTGAGCCCCGTCTCCGGACCGTCGCAGCTCGCCGGCCAGGGCTGCAGCCCCTATTTCTTCGCGCTCTCCTGGCAGTCCGATCAAATTCCGGAAGCGACGGCGCAGATCCTGAACCAGGACAAGGTCGACAACGTCTTCGTGCTCGCGCCCAACTATCAGGCCGGCAAGGACGTCGTGCGCGGCTTCCAGCGCATCTACAAAGGGAAGGTGATCGGCGAGAGCTACTATCAGCTCGGCCTTTCCGACTTCCAGGCCGAGATCTCGGCGCTGCGCGCGCGCAATCCGGCCGCGGTGGCCGTGTTCGCGCCGGGCGGCATGGGCGTCGCGTTCATGAAGCAGTGGGCCGTCTCGGGCCTCGCCGGCAAGGTGAAGCTCTACACGATGTACGTGATCGACCACGTGACCTTGCCGCCGATCGGCAATGCCGCGATCGGCACGGTCCTCGCGTATCACTGGGACGCGGATGGCGCCGCGCCCCAGACGAAGAAATTCGTGAAAGATTACACCGCGAAATTCGGCGCGACGCCGTCGATCTACTCGATGCAGGCGTATGATTCCGCGCTGGCCATCGACGCGGCGGTGCGGAACGTGAAAGGCGATCTTTCCGACCGCAAAGCGGTCGTGCTCGCGATGCGCAAGGCCGATTTCGCCTCGGTGCGCGGGCACGTGAAATTCGGCCCGAATCACTTTCCGGTCCAGGACTTCTACCAGTTCACCGTCGAGCGCGGACCCGGCGACGGCCCGGTGATCAAGACGGGCCCCGTGATCTTCAAGGATTACCCGGATCCCTATGCCAAGGACTGCAAGATGCCGTTCTGACCGGCCGCGCCCGCCCGCGGTTCCGCGCCAGGCACCGCTGGCGGGCGCCCGCTCGCCCACTCTCCAAGGACGACGCCATGAAGCGCGATACGAATCGCATTCTCACCACGCATGTCGGCAGCCTGCCGCGCCCGGCCGATCTGCTCGACATGATGAAGGCGCGGCTGGCCGGCCAAAAGGTCGACGAAACGGCCTACCAGGCGCGCGTGGCCCGCGCGGTCGAAGAGATCGTGAAGATCCAGGTCGATTGCGGGATCGACATCGTCGCCGACGGCGAGATTTCGAAGGGCGGCTTCTTCACCTACGCCCAGGAGCGCATCGGCGGGCTCGGTCCGAAGCCCGACATGAAGTTCGAGCTGTTCAAGGCCGAGCGCGAAGCCTTCCCGGAATACTACGGCGAATACCTCAAGCGGATCCTCGGCGGCGCGATCGCGCCGGTGATCCAGCTCTTCGCGGTGGGCCCGATCACCTATATCGGCCAGGCGGCGCTGAAGCGCGATCTCGAAAACCTCAGGAACGCGATGGACGCCGCCAAGGCGAAGCGCGGCTTCGTGCCCTCCACGGCGCCGTCCGGCGTCGGGCACAACGACTATTACAAGGACGACGAGGAATTCTTCTACGCCGTCGGCGACGCGATGCGGACCGAGTATCTCGCGATCATCGACGCGGGCTTCGATCTGCAGGTGGACGACCCGTTTCTCTCGGACGTTTTCGGCGACCCCGACCTCGACGCGAAGCAGAAGCGGCGCAAGGCTGACATTTTCGTGGCGAGCATCAACCATGCGCTGCGCGGGATTCCGCAGGAGAAGGTGCGGTTCCACACCTGCTACGGCATCAATCACGGCCCGCGCGTCTACGAGCCGCAGCTGCGTGACGTCGCCAAGCACATGCTGCGCGTCAATGCCGGGGTCTACTCGTTCGAAGCGGCCAATGCGCGCCACGAGCACGATTACCACGTGTTCGAAGAGATGAAGCTGCCCGACGGCAAGGCGATCATGCCCGGCGTCATCACCCATGCGATCAACATCGTCGAGCACCCCGAGCTCATCGCGGAATGGCTCGTGCGCTGGGCGAACATCGTCGGCCGCGAGAACGTGATTGCCGGCGCCGATTGCGGCTTCTCCTCGCAGGCCTGCTATCACACCGAGGTTCACCCGAAGATCATCTGGACGAAGTTCAAGGCCATGGCCGAGGGCGCGCGCCTCGCGAGCAAGCGGCTGTGGGCAAAGAAGCCGGCGAAAAGCGCCAGAGCCAAACCGAGAAAGCGCGCGGCGTAGGGCAGGCCGTGGGCGGCGTTCCACCGTCCGCGGCGAAACCGCACCGCGCGCCGGGGCGAATCGAGACGCGCAACGCCGCGCTGCAATCGCGGCTCTTGAGCGTCAACGCGACTAGGCCGAAAGTGCCGCTTCGAAGCACGGCGGCGGCCCCCGAAACTCGGACGCCATCGAACGACGATCGACAATCGCAGAGCTGCCGCAGCAGCGGCGCCATCCGGAGGAGCGACCCATGATGAACGCCAACCGTATTCTCGTCACGCATGTGGGCTCGCTGCCCCGGCCGCACGATTTGCTCGACATGATGAAGGTGCGGCTGACCGGCCAGGGCACGCCGGTGTCCGAAGAGGCCTATCAGGAGCGAGTGACGCGCGCGGTGGCCGACATCGTGAAGCAGCAGGTGGAGGCCGGCATTGACATCGTCGGCGACGGCGAGGTTTCGAAGCCGGGCTTCTTCGTGTACGCGAAAGAGCGCCTGAGCGGCCTGACGCCGGCGACCAACGAGAAATTCGATCTGTATCCGGCCGAGAAAAACGCGTTCCCGGAATACTACGAGGAGTATT
>CAZUYG010000231.1:0-5854 GCA_964624265.1 uncultured Candidatus Odyssella sp. | reverse complement strand
CGATGCGGCCGTCTTCTTGTCTCGCGCCGGGTCGGCCTGTATCTCCGCCTTCCCAGCATCGCCGTTCCTGCTTCGGATATATGCTGCATTGCAGCATTGTCAAGCGAGAGTATGATTTAAGACAATGTTATGACAAGGAAAATTGCACTCTTAAGAACCATTCTGCGAACACGAAATGGGCACGCCGGACGCGCGGCCGACTTCGCGCGATGAGCGAGCCCCCTCTCCTTTCTTTGCGCGGCGTCACGGTCGGCTTCGGCGGCGCGCCGCTGTTCGCGGACATCGAGATGCATGTCGCGCGCGGCGAGCGTGCGGCGCTCGTGGGCCGCAACGGGTCCGGCAAATCGACGCTGATGAAGACGGTCACCGGCGCCGTCGATCCGGATGGCGGCGAGATCTACGCCGAACCCGGCATCCGCATCGCGTGGCTGGAGCAGGAGCCGCGCTTCGCCCCGGGCCTCACGGTCGGCGAATACGTCGCCGCGGGCGCGGGCGCGCAGCACGCGGCCGACGCGATCCTCGCCGAGGTCGGTCTCGATGCGGGCCGCGAGCTTTCGACTCTTTCGGGCGGCGAAGGGCGGCGCGCCGGTCTCGCGCGCGTGTTCGCTTCGCCGCCCGATCTGCTGCTGCTCGACGAGCCGACGAACCATCTCGATCTCACGATGATCGAATGGCTGGAGGCACGTGTGCTCGCGTTCAAGGGCGCGCTCGTCGTGATCAGCCACGACCGCGCGTTTCTCTCGAACGTCACCAACCGCGTGTTCTGGATGGACCGCGGCAAGCTGCGGAAATCCGAGCGCGGCTTCGCGCAGTTCGAGGAGTGGCGCGAAGAGGTGCTGCACCTGGAAGCCAAGGCGCTCGAGAAGCTCGACACCAAACTCGCGGCCGAGGCGCATTGGCTGATCCACGGCGTGACCGCGCGCCGGAAGCGGAATCAGGGCCGCATGGAGCGGCTCCAGCAGATGCGCGCGGCACGCGCCACGATGATCGGCGGGCGCGGCAAGCTGAAGCTCGAGGCTAAGGAAGGCCAGTCCAAGAGCCGCATGGTCATCGACGCCTCCGGCATCGCGAAGAGCGTGCCGCTCCCGGACGGCGGCGAGCGCGCCCTATTCAACGATTTCTCGACGCTGATTCTGCGCGGCGATCGCATCGGCATCGTCGGCCCGAACGGCGCCGGCAAGAGCACGCTGATCAAGCTGCTGATCGGCGAAACGCCGCCGGACGCGGGCCGCATCCAGGTGGCGAAGAACCTGCAGCTCGCCTATTTCGACCAGCGCCGCCAGCAGTTCGACCCGAAGATGACCCTGCGCGACGTGCTCGTGCCGCAGGGCGGCGACAGCGTGTTCGTGCAGGGGCGCCTGCGTCACGTGCGCGCCTATCTCAAGGACTTCCTGTTCGATCCGCGCCAGGCCGACAGCCCGACCGGGACTCTTTCGGGCGGCGAGCGCAACCGGCTCCTGCTCGCGAAAATCCTGGCGACGCCGGCGGACATGCTGGTGCTCGACGAGCCGACGAACGACCTCGACACCGACACGCTCGACCTGCTCGAGGAACTGCTCGGCGATTTCGCGGGCACGCTGCTCGTCGTCAGCCACGACCGCGATTTCCTCGACAAGACCGTTAGCAGCGTGATCTTCATGCCCGGCGACGGCACGGTGACCGAGTACGCCGGCGGTTTCACCGACGCGATGGCGCAGCGCAAAGGCGCCGTCGCCGGCGCGAAGGCGAGGCCGGCCGCCGCGGCGCGCGCGCCCGCCGCCGAGGCGCGGCCCGCGCGCGCGCAGGTACGCTTGAGCTACAAGGATCAGCGCGAACTCGACCTTCTGCCCGAGCGCATCGCGGCGCTCGAAGTCGAGATCGCGACGCTCGAAGCCGTGCTGGCCGATGCCGGCCTCTACGCGCGCGACGCGGCGCTGGCCGAGCGCACGATGCGGCGCCACGCGGAGGCCAAGGCCGAACTGGCCGCCGCCGAGGACCGCTGGCTCGCCCTCGAGGAGCAGCGCGCGGCGCTCGAAAGCGCGGCCGCACCATGAATCTCCGCGACCTCGGCCTCGTCGTTCTCATCATGGTGATCTGGGGCCTCAATTATCCGGTCGGGAAGATCGGCGTCGCCGAAGTGCCGCCGATGATGATGATCGCGGTCCGCTTCGGCCTCGTGGCGCTGCTGCTGCTGCCGTTCGTGCCGGCGCCGTGGGGCCACATGCGACGGATCTTCTATCTGTCGATCATGATCGGCGCCGGCCATTTCGCGCCGAATTTCACGGGCCTGAAATACGTCGACTCGGGCGTTGCCGCGATCCTCAACCAGCTCAGCGTGCCGTTTTCGTCGATCCTCGCGGCGGTGTTCTTCCAGGACCGGATCGGCTGGCGGCGCGCGCTCGGCATGGGGCTCGCGTTCGCGGGCGTCGCCGTCCTCGTCGGCGAGCCGCGGCGCCCCACCGATCTGGTCGGCGCGCTGCTGATGATGGCGGCTTCGCTGGCCTGGGCGATCTCGCTGATTCAGACGAAATTCCTGAAAGAGGTCCATCCTCTGTCGCTGGTGGCCTGGATGACGCTGATGGCCACGCCGCTGCTCGTCGCGCTCTCGCTGCTGCTCGAGGAACGCCCCGTCGCGGCGGTGCTCGCGGCTGGCTGGAGCGGCTGGGGACCGATCGTCTACATGGCGGTCTTCGTCAGCATCGTTTCGCACAGCCTGTGGTACGACCTCGTGCAGCGCCATCCGATCAACGTCACGGCGCCGTTCGCGCTGCTGACGCCGGTGTTCGGCATCATTTTCGGCGTGCTGATTCTGCACGAGCAGTTCACCTGGTGGATGCTCGCCGGCAGCTTGATAACGCTCGCCGGCGTCGCCATCATCACGATCCGCCGGCCGGCTCAGGCCATGCCTCCGCCCGAGCGGTGAGCGCCGGAACGGTGACCATGCGCGCGATCGTCGACCGCCCCTCGCCGAACTTCAACGAGCGCGGCGGCGTGCCGATCGACATTCTGCTGCTCCACTACACCGGAATGCCGACCGCGGAGGGCGCGCTGAAGCGCCTGTGCGATCCCGAAGCGAAGGTCAGTTCGCACTACACGATCGACGAGGACGGCACGGTCTACCGCCACGTCGCGGAAGAACGGCGCGCGTGGCACGCCGGCGTCTCCTATTGGGCCGGCGAGCGCGACATCAACGCGCGCTCGATCGGAATCGAGCTGGTGAATCCCGGTCATGAATTCGGCTATCGCGATTTTCCGGAAGCGCAGATCGCCGCGCTGATCGAAATCGCGCATGGCATCCTCGCGCGCCATCCGATCCCGGCCCGCCGCGTGCTCGGCCATTCCGACGTGGCGCCGAAGCGCAAGATCGATCCCGGCGAACGGTTTCCGTGGGCGCGCCTCGCGGCCGAAGGCATCGGCGCGTGGCCGAAACATCCGCGGCTCGACATCAGCCGCGCGATCCAGGTTCCCGAGGTCCAGCGCGATCTGGCCGCGATCGGCTACGAATGCCCCGCCACCGGCGTTCTCGACGAGGATACGCGGCTCGCCGTTGCGGCCTTCCAGCGCCACTACCGGCCCGCGCTCGTCAGCGGCATCCCCGACGGCGAGACATTGGCGCTGGCCGCGCTGCTGCTGCGCGACCGTGACTGAGTTCACAGCCTTTCAACGCCGGTTCCGCTAGCATCGCCGGCCTTCGCCGCCACCGTCCAGAACGGAGAGTCCGATGCTGAGCATCCGCTACGTCGCCGGGAAAGTCTGGCTGAATTTCGCCTGCGCCGTCGTCGGCGGCCTCGTCGCCGTGGTTGTGATCGGTTCGCTGTGGGACGGAACGGCCCTCGTCGGCGGCCTCGCCGGCATGGTCGCCGTGATCGCGATGCTGCTGCCGGGCGTCATCCAGCGCGGCACGCGTTCGCAGCCGATCCTCTCCATCGACGGCCGCGGGGTGACGGTCGATCTGCTCGGCATCGGCACGATCCCCTGGGCTCTGCTCCGCGCGGCGCGTATCGGCGGCATCGCCTGGGTCACCGGCCAGCGGCTTGTTCTCGAGTACGCCGGCGCAGCCCCCAAAGTCGGATTCATGTCGAAGCTGAATTGGGGACTGCAATCCAAACAGAAGGGCGACACGGTTCGCCTGTCGATCGGGTTTATTGAACTGACCGATCAGTCTAAACAAAAGATAGAGGCTGCATTGGGCCGTATTGCCGCCCAGACCGCTTGAACTCGGTGCCGATGCGCGCCTAAGTGTAGCCCATGCCAGACGGTCGGATGGCCGCGGGCGGCACGGCAAGCCGTGCCGAACGAGGAAAGTCCGGGCTCCACGGAAAAGCGGTGCCGGGTAACGCCCGGCGGGGGCGACCCCCGAGACAGTGCCACAGAGAAGTAGACCGCCGGCCGGCTTCGGCCTGCCGGCAAGGGTGAAAAGGTGCGGTAAGAGCGCACCGCGGGCCCAGCAATGGGACCGGCACGGAAAACCTCACCGGGAGCAAGACCGAATAGGGACGGCGACGGTGCCTCGCGGCAACCGAAGGCGTTTTCCGCGCTGCCGTCCGGGTTGGTTGCTCGAGGCGCCCCGCAAGGTGCGCCCTAGAGGAATGGTCATCGCCGCGGGCAACCGCGGTACAGAACCCGGCTTACAGACCGTCTGGCATCTGCCCCCTGGCCCCGATCGGCTGCAGTCCGGGCGGGATTCGTGTTACACTGATGTCATCTTGAGTACAAAAATAGAACATCGTAATCGCGCCGATGTTCTCTAATAGTTCTCGCGCTATTCTTTGTGGGAACAAAGAAAGACCCTATCGAAGGCTAGAAGAAATGAAAGGATCGTTTCCAAGTCCAAGATAATCCGAGGCTTTTTACTGAGATTCCATTGACGCCCATGAATTCCCATGATATCCCGTCACCCATCATCCAGGGTGACGGCCGAGCCTGCGCATCTGTCGGCCGCACCGCCCTGGTGGGGACTGCGGCGTACTGGGGGTTTTGAGGCCGCAACGCGCAGACTGCGCCTGAACCCGCATACGCCGCCTGGGGAAGACCGGGCGGATGGCCGTTTTTTTCGGCACCCATGCGATGAAGATCGACGGCAAAGGCCGGGTCTCGATGCCCGCGCCGTTCCGCGATGCGTTGCAGAAGGCCGGCAGCCCCGACGCGGTGCTGATGCCGACCGAAGGCGCGCACGTGATCGAAGGATGCGACCGCGGCTTCGTCGAGGCGCTCGTCAATCGCGCCTATTCCGACGAGCCGATGGAAGACGCGGAGCGCCAGCAGATTCTCGGCATGCTCGGCGAAATGGTGACGCTCTCGTTCGATCCCGAGGGCCGCTTCGTTTTCCCGCAGGCGCTGCGCGAACATTGCGGCGCCACGGACACCGCCGTGTTCGTCGGCCGCGGCCGCACGTTTCAGATCTTCAATCCGGCCCAGCACGAGGCCGCGCGTACGCAGCTCAAATCGCAGCTCGGCGGCGAGCTTTCGCTCACGCGCCTCTTCTTCCTTGGGCAGAAGAAATGACGGCGCCCCACATCCCCGTTCTGCTGAACGAAGTCGTCGCGGCGCTCGCGCCGCGCGCCGGCGGCATCTATGTCGACGGCACGTTCGGCGCCGGCGGCTATTCGGCGGCGATCCTCGACGCCGCGCCGTGCAAGGTGTTCGGCATCGACCGCGATCCGGATGCGATCGCCGGGGGCGCGGCGCTGGCCCGCAAATACGACGGCCGCCTCGATCTCATCGCCGGCCGCTTCGGCGAGATGGATGCGCTGCTCGCCGCGCGCGGCGTGAAACTCGTCGACGGCGTGGCGCTCGATCGCGGCGTCTCGTCGATGCAGCTCGATCAGCGCGCGCGCGGCTTGTCGTTCCGCGCCGACGGCCCGCGCGACAGGCG
>CAZUYG010000230.1:0-5854 GCA_964624265.1 uncultured Candidatus Odyssella sp. | reverse complement strand
CGCAATCCTGGTGGCCCTATGTGTGGGGCGCGCTCGGCGGTTTCGGCGTGCTGGCGGCCTTCTACGGGCTGCGTCGCGTGACCGACAAATCGTTGCCGGAAGGCTACCGCAAGGCGGGCCTGTGGCTGGTCAATGCCGGCGTCATCGCCGTGGCGGCCTCGCTGGCGCTGGCGATTTGGGTGAAGTGAACCATCCGGCGGCGCGCCGCCGGTTGCGCTCGGGAAACTTCGCTATTGGGCGCCGCCCGCAGGGCGTCTAGCATTTAACCTCCTGGTCACGATCTGGCCCGAAGAATTGGCCCGTGACCGGACAGGCCGGCGCGCATCGGGCAGGAGGCCGCGCGATGAACGCAACGGAAGTGAAGTCTTTCGTGTCCGCCTATGGCGAGTTCGTGCGCACGCCCATCGACGCGCCGCGCAGCGGGGCGCTGTTCTGGACGTTCGACCTTCTCGCCGACGCGGCCGAAAAGAATCCCGAACTGTGCTGGCGCCTGATCGAGGCGGTGGTGGCGCGCGATTCCGACGAGCAGGTGCTGGCCGCGCTCGCGGCCGGGCCCATGGAAGACCTGCTCGCGCGGCATGGCCCGGCCTTCATCGAGCGAATCGAATCCAGGGCGGCGCAGAACCCCATGTTCCGCCATCTGCTCGCCGGCGTGTGGCGCAACGAGATCGCGCAGGACATCTGGGAACGCGTGGTGGCGGCGCGCGGGGCGGACAGTAGCCGAGTGTGAACTGGTTCACACCCGCTCGACGCCAATCATGGCCTAATCGCGCGTCTTTCGCGCGGCGCAAGCTTGCGCGGGTGAGACGGAACGCCGCTGCGCGCTGGCGTCGCCTGTCCGGCGCGCGCGGAGTTCGTTTTGATCGGGGCGCCTGCGTTCGACACTTACCTGGGTGACACGCATGAGCGATGACGACCGCCGCCCGCCGGCTCTGACGCCGGCCCGCCTGCGCGCGATGGCCGAGTGGTTCCGCGAGTTCGCGGCCCTGGCTTCAGCCGAGCAGCGCCGCTGGCAGCTCGAGCTCGCCGCATTTTACGACCGGCTCGCGCTGGAGCGCGAGGCGGCCCAGGCCGCCGGATCCGGCGCGGCCCCCTGACCCTACGCCTGCCGGGGGAGGCGGCCGTTTCCGGCGGAAACCGCGGGCCGCGGTTCATGCCGGCCCCGGCGCCGTTTCAACTTGCCGTGACAGCGTCCGGCGGGCTCTTCGGCAGGGGATTGGCGGATAGACCGGGCCGTATGACAATCCGCCCATCGCGGACTTCGCATATTCCCCTAAGGGGACGTGACGAGGCCCGCGCCATGCGGTAAAATACATAGTGGTGGCAATCGCCCCCAAACACCCCTCGTGAGGACCTCAATGAAGAAATTCGTTCTACCGCTCGCCGCGGCGCTGATCGTTGCCGTCGCGGGCACCGCCCATGCGGGCAAGATCTACTTCACCGCCTACAAAGACGGCAAGCAGGCGGCGATCAAGGCCGATCCGAAGGCCAAGATGCCTGCCGCCGGCGCGCAGATCGAAGTCGTGACGCAGGCCGGCTACGACAAGATGTCGGCCGCCAAGAAGAAGAACTACACCGCCACCGAAATGTGCGGCGAGAAGTACTACATCACCAAGCGCGGCTCGGACTGGATGAAGGCGCACGAGACCGCGAAGCACGAAATCCACGTGCGCGACCACGTCAAGAAAGGCCAGTACAAGGTCATGTGCCCGAAAGAGGCCATGACGCCGCCGGCCAAGAAGACCCAGTAGGCGTTTATACCGCTTCGACGGGGGGCCCCGCCGCCAAGGCGGGGCCTTTCGTTTTTCTGCGCGAGCGGCGAGGATTGGCGCCCAACGCGCCCGGATCGCCGGCCGCGCCCCAACCGGGAGAGCCAAGACCCTCGTGATGCGGCGCGGCACCGTCTGGCTGATCGGCATACTCGGCACGTTCGCCCTGTGGGGCGCTGCCGTGGCCTTCAAGGCGCGCCCGATCGAGCGCCAGATCGCGCTCACGACCGTGGCCGAGCTCAAGCGCCGCGGGCTCGATACCAGATTCGACGTTCTCTCCATCCAGATCGACGGGCGCGACCTCACCCTCGTCGGCACCGCGCTCTCGCCCGAAGATCGCGCCGGCGCGCTGGCCGCCGCCGCGGCGACGCCGGGCATTCGCCGCGTCGTCGATCGCATGACCGTGGCGCCGCTGCTGAAGCCCTTCGTGTTCCGCGCCGCGCGCGCGGCCGACGGCACCGTCACGCTCTCGGGCGGCGCGCCCGCGCCCGAGCCGCTCGACAAGATCACGATGCTGGCCCGTGCCGTGTTCGCGGCGAAGCTGGACCTGCAGCTGCGCATCGCGCGCGGCGGTCCGGAGGGGGACTGGTTCGCGGCCGCGAAGCTCGCCGTCGAGATGGCGGCGCTCATCGAGCAGGGCGAGGCCGTTCTCACCGACCGCCGGCTCGTCGTCACCGGGCGGGTTGCCAGCGATGGCGCGCTCGACGCGGTCGCCGCGGCGCTCGCGCGCTCGATGCCCGCCGGCTACGCCGGAACGTCGGAGCTGCTGACGCGCCTCGACGAAGACCTCGCCGGGCCGCCGATCGAGGGCGAGAAGGCGTGTCAGGCACTGCTCGACCGGGTGATGGCCGGGCAGGCGATCCGCTTCGCGCCCGGCGCGGCCGTCGTTGGCGCGCCGCCGCGCCTGTTCGAGCGGCTGGCGCTGGCCGTCCGCCGCTGTCCGGCGCTGTTCATTCTCATCTACGCCAGCAGCGATACCCATGCCGGCGACCCGGCCGCCAATCTCCGCCTGGGCGAGGCGCGCGCGGCCGCGATCGCGGCCGAGCTCGAGAAGCGCGGTACGGTGCGCGCGCGCATGACGGCGCTGGGGCGCCTGCGCGCCGATCCCGTTCAGCGCGCGCTCGGGCCGGATATCGAATTCCGCCTCAGCGCCTCGCCGGTACCGCTGGTGCAGCCTTTCGTCTGGCGGTTCGAGAAACGCGCCGGCGGCAACGGCGTCCTGACCGGAAACTATCCGTCGCGCGCGGCGCACGATGCGCTGGCCGAAGCCGCGCGGCCGGCCGTGCGCGGCGAAATCCAGGACGCGACGCGGCTCGCGGCCGGCGCGCCGCCCGGCGACTGGCTGGCCGCCGCGCGCCTCGCGGCCGATGCGATCGCGCGCCTCGAACGGGGGACGGCGACTCTCACCGATGCGGAACTGGCGCTCGAAGGCGTTGCCCGCGACGACGACGCGCGCGCCGCGGTCGAGGGGCTGCTGGCCGAACGCATGCCCCGGGAGTTCCGCGCGAAAGTCGCCCTTTCGACCGAACTCGACGAGACATTGAAGGGCGAGCCGCTCGCCGACGCGGCGCGCTGCCAGGCGCTGTTCGATACGGTCACGCGCGCACGCGGCCCCGAATTCGTTTTCGACGGACCGGCGCTGTTCGGCTACCAGCGGCGGCTTTTCGAGCGCCTCGCCGTCGCGGCGGGGCGGTGCAGGGCGTTCGTGCTCGAGATCGGCGCGCACAGCAGCGGCATCGGCGACCCCGACGCGGCGCGCGCACTGTCGGAGCGGTGGGCCGAAGCGGTGGCCGAGGCGCTGGTGCGCGGCGGCGCCGAGCGCGGGCGCCTGCGTCCGGTCGGTTTCGGCAATTCGCGCCCGCTCGCCGACGGCGAGACCGAGGACGGTCGCTTGCGCAACCGGCGCATCGTGTTCAGAATCGTTCCCTAATCCCGCCCATCGAAGCTCATGGCCTGGCTGCTTTCCGAGATATTCGTTTTCGTCGTCGCCGGCGTGATTTTCGGCGGGCTGATGGGCCTCGGCCTTGCCGCTCTGGCCGCGAAACGCCGCGCCGCGGCCGACTCCGAACGCGAACGGCAGGGTGCTTCCGACCAGCTGCTCGCCGCCGAGCGCGGGCGCCGCGCCGCGGAATCGCGGGCGATCGCGCGCGGAGCCGCCGAGGCAGCGGCGCGCGGCGATCTCGAGACGCGCCTGATCGAAATGGAATCGGCCGCTGCCGACTATCGCGCCCGCGCCGAGGCTGCCGAGCGGCGGCTGCATCTCATGGATTCGCCTGCCAGCACGCCCGAGCTGATTCCGCCGGCGGAGGCGTCGGCGCCATCGGCTCAGCCCGGCACCGCTCCATCGGAAGAGGTCGAGGGCCTGCGCGGGGCGCTGGCGCAGCAAGCGCGCGAGATCGAGTCGCTCGCCGCGCAACTGGCAGCGGCCGAGCGCGTCCGCGCGCGCAGCGAGAGCGATCTCGCGATCGCGCAGGCGCGCGCCGAGGAAGCGCTGCGCGCCGCGACCGGTCTCGGCCGCGCCGGGCCGGATCAGGGCGAGGCGGAGCCGCAGGGGGAGCGCCCGGCGGGCCTGCCCGGCCCGCGCGACGGGCGCGCCGACGATCTGCGCCGTATCCGCGGCATCGGCCCCAAGAACGAGGGGGTGCTCAATTCGCTCGGCATCTATCACTACGAGCAGATCGCGGCGCTGACCCCGGCGCAGGCGGCGTGGCTCGACAATTACCTGAAGCTCTACGGCCGCATCGCGCGCGACGACTGGGTCGGGCAGGCCGGCGCGCTGCTCGGCGACGGCTCCGGCCCGGGCGACAAGGTGCATCCGCACGATGTGGGCGCATAGCGCGCGCATGCCGGGCCATCCGCCGCCGCGCCGGGCGGCGGCGCGTGTCTAGGGAGCCATGATCCCGCGCAACGGCGAAGCGCTGCCGGAGGGCTTCGCGCTCAAGGAATTCCGCATCGAGCGCGTCCTGCGCACCACCGGGTTCACCATCGCGTATTTGGCCGCCGAGCCCGGCGGCCGGATGCTGGCGTTGCGCGAATATTTTCCGGCCCCGTGGGCGCGGCGCGGCGAAGACGGCCTCGCCATCGTGCCGAAGCCCGGCGCAGAAGCGGCGTTTGCCGCCGGCCTCGCGCGCTTCCGCGCCGAGGCGGATGCGCTGCGCGGCTTCCACCACCCGGGCCTCGTGCAGGCCCTCGACTATTTCGACGCCCACGGCACCGGCTATCTGGTTTCGGATTTCGTCGCCGGCGAAACCCTGGCGTCGCGGCTCGCCCGCGACGGCACGCTGGCGGAGGGCGCGATCCCGGACCTGCTCGCGCCGCTGCTTGCCGGCCTCGAGGCGCTGCACGAGGCGGGCCTCATGCACGGCGACGTGCAGCCCGACACGATCTTTCTGCGCGAAGGCGATGCGGCGGCGATGCTGCTCGATCCCGCCGCGACGCGCCACGCGCTGGCGCGCGCCGCGCATGACGACGAGGACGCCGCCACCTGGGGCTACGCCGCGCCCGACGAATATCCGGAGGAAGCCGGCGGCGAGGAGGGGCCCTGGACCGACGTCTATGGTGTCGGCGCCACGCTCTATCGCTGCGTCGCCGGCGTGCGTCCGATCGGGGCGCGCGAACGGCTGCGCGAGATCGCGTCGGGTGCGCCCGATCCGCTGATTCCGGCCGCGCGCGCCGCGGCCGGGCGCTACGCGGCGCCGCTGCTCGCCGCGATCGACGCCGCGCTGCGCCTCGATGCCGGTGCCCGCCCGCGCTCGATCGCGGCGCTGCGCGCGCTGCTCGGTCCGGCGGCGGGACGCCAAGCGTGGCGCCCGCTGGCGCCCGGTCTGCGCTCGGCACTCACGAGTTACGCGCCGGATTCGCGCCGCCGCCGGGTTTACGCAGTGCTGGCGGGCGTGGCGGCGTTGGCGCTGCTCGCGATCTACTATCTGACCGCGCCGGAAGGCGGCGAAGCCGGTACCCCGATCGCGTTCCCGCCGCCCGGCGACGCCGCGCTCGCGGCCCGCCCGGGCGCCGCGTTCCGCGACTGCGCAGCGTGTCCCGCGCTCGTCGTCGTGCCGGCCGGCCGCTTCACGATGGGCGCACCC